>JAGNHB010000050.1 GCA_018001935.1 Acidobacteriota bacterium | reverse complement strand
CCACGTGGCTCGCCCAACAGGCCGCCCGGGACTTCCGCACCGCCGCCCACGTCGGCATCCCTTCCCCCTCGGCCTCCGCCGCGTCCGCTTCCACCCGGCCGCATTCCTCCGTCCCGGAAACCGGCGACCCCGGATGCCACTCCTCTTCCGTTTGGCTCAGCCGGGCCTCGCCGAAATCCACACCGGCGTTCTCGGAATAATCACCGCCCCATGCCGCCCCCGACATCGCCCTGACCTTCATCGTCCCGTCATTCATGAAGCACCTCCTCCCGAAGATGCCACATCCTCCCCCAACCCTCCCCCTCTTTCCAGATGGGGTTTATTAAGCGCTTACGGTGATGGTACTTTTTGCGACCGCATCAATCCTGATGAGCCCGCAAATAGTCGCGAAAGGGAGATTTCCCGCGAATAACACGACTATACGCGAATTTATAACACGAATAATATCAATTGATTGTTGATTTCTGATTCGCGTTCATTCACGTGATTCGCGGGTAAAATGCGACTTTTGGCGGGGGTGTCAAACCTCGCAAAGCCGGAACCGGGGCATCGCGGCGTGTCGTCGCACGCATATAAACCTGGCGTTGCATGCCGGGGGATTCACTTCTTGAACGTGAACCGGAGCCCCGTGGTCAGGAGGATGTCGTTGCGGACGGACCCGGCCGGGGGGTCGCTCAGGAAACGGTCGCTGAAGGTGATGTGCCACCCCAGCCACTTTTTCAGGGTGGTGAGCGCGGAGGCGTCGAAAGCGAGGCGGTACTCGCCTCCCTCGCTCAGGTTGGGGAAGGCCACGAAACGCTCGGTCAGGCTGAACCGGTCCGACAGCTTCGCGGTCAGGTCCTGGCCCACCAGGAGTTCTCCGGTGGTCCGCCGGAGGCCGTCCGTGAAGTACTCCTTGTTCAGGTTCCCGCCGCCGAAGACCTGGAACTGGGTCCGCTTGCTCTTGACCACGTAGTAGCCCAGGCCCCCGCCAAGGACCACCCGCAGGTCCAGCTGCTGGAAGACGTCGTGCTCGAGGTCGCCGAAGCCGAAGACGTTGAGGCGGTCGTTGAGGAACAACTCGTACCGGCCGCCGCCGCGGACGGCGTTGGCGGTGGTGGTGGTGGTGATCCCCGCCACCTCCGAGCGGGAGTAGACCGAGGCGACGTAGAGCGAGATCTTGTCCCGCTTCGTCTGCCGGACGGCGCTGCCGCCCAGGGCGAAGTTGAGGTTGCTGCTGTTCCCCGAGGTCAGGCTGAGGCCCAGGTCCACCGAGCCGGCCCACAGGTCCAGCAGGCCCGGGTCCCGGTAACGCTCGATCTCGGCCTCGTGGGCGGCCTGCTCCCCAGCGGAGCGGATCGTCCCGATCGCGCCCAGGTCCACGATGACCGTGCCGGACGTGCGGGTTTCCACCGAGACCTTGCCGTCGGTGGTGGAGAGGGTCCCCACCAAGGTCTGTCCGTCCGAAAGACCCAGGTGCAGCGGCTGGTCGGAGCGGATGGCGGTGATCTCGCCCCGGGCCACGGTAACGGTACCCATGGCCTTCGTGTCGAGAATCAGCGACTTCTCGTCGCCTTTTACCACGGCGCCGGTGACCCGGTCGCCGTTGACGAGCGTGACCTGGTCGGCGGAAAGGAAGCCGGCGAAAGGCGCCAGGAAGCAGGCGATTGCGCACAGAAAGGCCTTCATGTCATCCTCCACGGAACGGGATGTCCACCGCGGGGGGCGCCGGAAACAAGCGCGGCGGCCCCCCGGGGCGGATCGCCGTTCACGGGCCGCCGGGCTGCGTCCCGTCCGGCCGGTGGGAACGGCACTTCCAGTATATACCCGGAAGTTGCCAATGCGGTGTGCTCTTTTTATATTCGATGCAAGAATAAACCACCGAAGGGAAGCAGGAGCTTGGGCATCGGTCCCGGAAGGCGCCGGCAGCGGTCGTGGATTTCCCGCGAGCCGCCGGGGTTCAGGTTTACCGTGAAGCGGTGTTTCCGGGGGAAGGCGCACCCCTCGCCGGTGAAGGGGTCCCGTTGGCCTGGAGGGAATTCGTGATCGATTGGCGTTTCGCAAACCGAGGCCGGATCTCCATAACCCGCCGGACGAAATCGAGCCCCATCAGGGTCGGTTCCCTCCCTGCCCGACGAACTCCTTCCCGGCGCCCTGTCGCGGGTCTATTCTAACCCGACATGGGTTGCGGGCAGGATGCCGGCGATCCCGCGGCGTTGCCTGGCCTCCCCGCCCGCCGGACCCGGAGCCACTCCTGGTTGCCGAAGCGGAAGAGGTTCTCGGTGACCTCCTCCGCCGCCAGCCCCCGTTCCGCGCAGGCGCCCCGGATCCACCCGAGGCCGTGCCGGACCACCCGGGGCGCGTTCCGTTCCGAACTCCGCGCCTGCCACTCCGTGCCTTCGTAGTCCTCTTCGGGCGATCTCGCCGGCAAATACGAGGTCAGGAACACGCCGCCGTCGGCCGCATGGTCCCGGAAGCCGTCCAGCATGGCCCCGATGTGGGGCTTGGCCGCGTGGGTCCAGACGGAGCGGGCCACCAGGAAATCGAAACGGCGGCCGAAGACGGAAAAATCAAAGCGGTCGTTGGGATCGAATCGGGGCTGCTTGCTCTCTGCCAACCCCGGTTCCAGGATGAGCCGGAGCCCGCCGTCCAGCATGGCCGCGTTCGGCTCGATGCCGCAGTAGCGGCCGCGGTCGAGGAAGTGGATCAGCCAGTACCCCCCGCGAAGGCAGCCGCAGCCGATGTCCAGGACGGCGGACGCCGGGGTCAGCCCCTCCTCCAGCATCAGCATCAGCAGTTTCCTTCCCGCCGTGTCGAAGAGCCGCATCGGCCCCCCGAGGTGGACCCCTTCGTCCTGCAGTTGCCGGGCGCGTTCCATGAGCCAGTTCATGGCGGGAAGGTAGCCGGAAACGGGGTTGCCGTCAAGCGAAATTGGAAACCGGGGGTCGGGAACCGAAGAATACCCGCCAGAGTAAGATCCAGGGAAGGGATAGTCAAGCGGAATCCGGGAAGGGCGTCAGCGGCCCCCGTCCTTTTGGTCCTTTCAGCCCTTTTAATCCTTTCAGCCCTTTTGGTCCTTTCAGTCCTTTTGGTCCTTTTTCAACGAACCGCCCCGGAGCGAAAGGACAAAGGGACCTAAAGGACCCAAGGGACGTAAAGGACAGGCAAAGCCTGCGGAATGCCCTGCTTTGACCGAAACGGTGTCGCGCGGCGCGAAGCGGTGATAAAATGCGGGCCGGGCCCAGGCGGCCGGACGGCGAAAACCGGCCCGGCGCCCTGGCCGACGGGGTGCCGTCCAGGATGCCGGATTTTTCGGAGGAGGCTGTCTGATGGCGAAAAGGCTGACGCACGTGGACGGAGAGGGGCGGAGCCGGATGGTGGACGTGACGGGGAAGCCCGCCACGGAGCGAAGGGCCCTGGCGGGGGCGTTCGTGCGCATGGCGCCGGCCACCGTGGCGGCGGTGAGGGAGGCGCGGCTGCCCAAGGGCGACCCGCTGGAGGCCGCCCGCCTGGCAGGGATCCTGGCCGCCAAGAAGACCGCCGAACTGATCCCGCTGTGCCACCCCCTGGGCCTGACCTTCGCCGACGTGCAACTCACGGTGCGGGACGACGGCGTCGAGATCCGGGCCGAGGCCCGCTGCAGGGGGGAGACGGGCGTGGAGATGGAGGCCCTCACCGCGGCGGCGGTGGCGGGGCTGACCCTCTACGACATGTGCAAGGCCGTGGACCGGGGCATGGTCCTGGAAGGTTTACGCCTCCTGGAGAAGGAGGGCGGCCGCAGCGGGCGCTGGAGCGCACCGGAGTGAGGCGACCGCGGGAAGAACCCGTCTTTCCCGCACCCCTTCAGGTTGCGCTTCCTCGCCCCGCCGCCCCGGGGACCCGGTGACGCATTGCAAGGGCAAACCCGCCCCGAAGGCGGCGGGAGCCCATCGAGGTCCCCCCGTCTTGACGACCCCGCAAAAAGTCCTGTTTTGCCCGCGAATCACGCGAATGAACGCGAATCAGAAATGATGCGTTCGCAGAAAGTCGGGAAACGAAGAGGAAAGTGTATGTAATGCCTTTGTTTGAGCCATCGCCCGGAGGGCGATGGTACTTTTTTGCGAGGGCATCAGGCTTGCGCGATTTGCCAAAAAGACTGCGTTGAAGCGCCCGAGACCCCGCCCGGGGTTCAGGGCCCGCCGCGGTCGGCCCGGATTCGTCTCACCAACCCGATCAGACCGATGGATCGTGTGCGCTGCACCTCCCTTCGCTGACGCCAGACGGCGGGGAACCGGCGGACGGCGTCGAGGTGCGCCCGGCAGAAGGCCGTGCCCTCCCCGCGGCGGAGGTGGTACAGGAAGCTGCGGACGGCCTCGAAGGCCAGCAGCGGCAGGAAGGCCGCGGCGTAGGACGCGGGGCAGTTCTTCAGCAGCATCCACACCCGGTTGCGGAGCATCAGGCGGGTTTTGGTGACCCGCCGGGCGCGGTTCTCCGCCCGTTCCTCGAAGCGGCGGATGCTGCCCCCCTCCCGGTGCCGGAGCCGCGCCCCGGTGATCAGCCTTCCCTTGAGACCCCGGAGGAGGGCCCGGAAGAACAGGTCGGCGTCCTCGTAGTACATGAAGAAGTCGTCGTCGAGCAGGCCCGTGGTCTCGAAGAAGGACCGGCGGAACACCACGGCGGTCCCGGACGCGGCGCAGAGGTCCCGGTCCGCCGGGGCGAGCGCGGCCAGCGTCCGTCCGAAACCCCGGCGGAGGGGCATGAGGCGGAGGTTGAAACCGTCGCCGGCCCCGTCGATGAGGTCCGGCCGGGCCTGGCCGAGCACGAGCGGGGCCGTGAAGGCGTACCCCGGGTTGGCGGCGAGAAAGCCCACGCAGGGGGAGATCCAGTCGCTCTCCCACTCCGTGTCGGTGTTGAGGACCACCAGGTACTCCGCCTCCGATGCCCGGATGCCGGCGTTCACCGCCGAGGCGAAGCCGCGGTTTTCCGGGAGTTCCAGGATGTTCACCGGGAAGGGCGCCTGGCGGGCCAGGTCCAGGGACCGGTCGTCGGAGGCGTTGTCCACGAGGAGGACGGCCGGGCGCGGGTCGGGCGCCGCGCCCGCGAGGCTCCGGAAGAGACCGGGGAGATGGGGTTCCCCGTTCCAGTTGGGGATGATCACGGTGACGGCGGGGGCCGGCATGGTCTCGGGCTCCGGTCTCAGAAGACGAGGTCGAGCATTTCCCGGACCCGGGCGACGGGGACGAGTTCGAGGCCCGCCGCGTCGCCGCCGGGGGGGACGTTGCCTGCCGGCGCCACCAGGCGCCGGAAGCCCATGGCGGCGGTTTCCTTGATGCGAAGGGGCGCCTGGGGGACCGACCGCACCTCGCCTGCCAGGCCGACCTCGCCGATGAAGGCGGTGTCCCCGGGGATGGGGCGGCCCCGGAAGCTGCTCACGACGGCCGCCACGGTCCCCAGGTCCGCGGCGGGCTCCTCCACCTCGATGCCCCCCACCATGTTCAGGTAGACGTCGGCGCCCAGCAGGTTCAGCCCGGCGCTCCGCTCCAGCATGGCGAGGAGCAGCGAGAGACGGTTCCGGTCGAAGCCCTGGGTCATGCGTCGCCCCGCCGTGAACTGGGACAGGCTGACCAGGGCTTGGATCTCCACCATCAGCGGCCGCGACCCCTCGACGGAGCAGATGACCGCCACGCCGCAGGCGCCCTCGGGGCGTTCCGCGAGGAGCAGGGAGGACGGGTCGCCCACCTCCACCAGGCCGGCGCCCGTCATCTCGAAGAGGGCGACCTCCCCGGAGGCGCCGAAGCGGTTCTTCACCGCCCGGACGATCCGGTGGTGGTGATGGCGCTCGCCCTCGAAGTAGAGGACGGTGTCGACGATGTGCTCGAGGGCCTTGGGGCCGGCGATGGCGCCGTCCTTGGTGATGTGGCCGACAATGCACACCGCCGTCCCGGACGACTTGCCCAGCATCAGCAGCCGGGTGGCGCACTCCCGGACCTGGCCGATGGAGCCGGCGGCCGACTCGAGTTCGGGGGCGAAGAGGGTCTGGATGGAGTCGATGACCAGGAGCCCCGGTTCGAGGGCCGCCACCTGGCGGGTGACGGCGTCCATCCGGTTTTCCGCGAAGACGTAGAGGTGGGGGGCCTTCAAGCCCATCCGCTCCCCGCGCATCTTCACCTGCCGGGCGGATTCCTCCCCGGAGACGTAGAGGACGGGCCCGGTTTCCGCCAGGCGCCCCGCCACCTGGAGCAGAAGGGTGGACTTGCCCACCCCGGGCTCCCCGCCGAGCAGCACCAGCGACCCCGGCACGAGGCCGCCCCCGAGGACCCGGTCGAACTCCCGGTTCCCGGTCGGGACCCGAAGCGTGTCCGCCCCGTCGATCCCGTCGAAGGGGAGTGGGGCGGCTTCCGGGGCGATCGCGTCCCGGAGGGCCTTGTGGCGGGGGCTGGCGGCTTGGCGCCGCTCCTCGACGAAGGTCTCCCACGCCCCGCAGCCCGGGCACCGCCCCAGCCATTTCGAGGAGCGGTGCCCGCAGCCCTGGCACTGGTAGTACGTCTCGGCCTTCGGCATCGGCGCGTGGCCCTACTTCTTCGGGGCCTCCGGGCCGGCGCCCGCGTCCGTGGCGGCAGGCTCGGCCTTGGCCGGTTCCGCCTTCTCGGGGGCCTTGCCTTCGCCTTTCCTGACCTCGAGCAGTTCCACCTGGAACACGAGCGTGGAGGAGGGGCCGATCACGCCGCCGGCGCCCTGTTCGCCGTAGGCGAGGGACGGCGGGATCACGATCTCCCACTTGGCGCCGGGGCGCATGAGCTTGAGCGCCTCGGTCCAGCCCGCAATGACCCCGGTGATGGGGAAGGTCACGGGCTCGCCGCGCGTGTAGGAGCTGTCGAATTCCTGTCCGTCGGTGGTGGTGCCCTTGTAGTGCACGACCACCTTGTCGTCCTCGGTCGGGTGGTCGCCGGCCCCCTCGACGATCACGCGGTAGAGCAGGCCGTTGGCCGTTTCGATGACCCCGGCCTTCTTCTTGAACTCCGCCCGGAACTCCTCGCCGGCCTTGGCGTTCTTGTCCCTGGCTTCCTTGAATTTGGCGTCGGCGTAGCTGTTCATGACCTTGACCATCTCTTCTTCGGAGATCAGGGGGTTGGCGCCCTTCATGGCGTCCTCGAGGCCCTTGGCCACGGCCTTGGTGTCAATGTCCAGGTTGCGCTGCTTCCAGCCTTTCCCCATGTTGTAACCGACGCCGTAGCTGACCTTTTCGAGGTCGGTCTTCAGGATCTCGTCGACGTTCGGCGCGGCGGCGGCGGGTTTGGCGTCCTGCGCCCAGGCGAAGGCGAAGAAAAGTACGGCGGCCAGGATGCAGGGGAGGATCTTTTTCATGTCGGCTCCTTCCGGAAAAAATAAAGCGAATAATACGCCCGGATCGGCGAAAAGATCAACGGGTTTTCAAAAGCGCCCGCCGGGCCGGGATCGGAATTCTCCCCGCATTTCCCGGGATTCTCCCCTTGACGCTCGAACCGATCCCCTCTACCTTGTGCGGGGGGACACGCTTTTCGCCAAGGAAAAACCCGCGGGATGGTCATCTTACCTGCTTGAACGAATCCGGGCGGCCGCCGGCCGCCCTCCGGAGGAACAACATGACGAGACACATGCACCAACGGTGCGGGGAGCGGGCCCCGGGGACGCTCCGGCTGGTCCTTGCGGCCCTCGCGGCCTTCGCCGCGCAACCCTGGCCCGCGGCCGACGTGCCCTGCCGCCCCCTCGGGCCGGAAGGGGGCAACGTCCTCGCCCTGGCCGCCAACCCGGCGAACCTGTCGGAGACCTACGCCGCTTTCTACCCGAACCAGTTGTTCCGTACCACGGACGGCGGGGCGACCTGGGGGTGCGTCCACCGTTTCGACCGGGCGCTCAACGGGCTCGTCCTGGACCCGACGAACCCGGACCGGCTGTTCGCGAGCTGCACGGACGGGGTGTACCGGTCGTCGGACCGGGGCGCGTCCTGGGCGTTCGCGCCCCACGGCCGGGAAGGCTTGTATTTTCTCGGCCTCCGCGGCGCCTTCGGGGGGGCGCCGACGCTTCACGCCTTCGGCATGTACTACCCCGGCGGCCCCATCGGGGTCTGCAGGTCCTCCGACGGGGGAGTGACCTGGTCCGAGACCCGGCTGGGCGAGAACGTCCAGGGGGCCTACCCCTTCGACCTGGCGCCGGCCCCCTCGAACCCTTCGGTGCTGTACCTGTCCGCGATGCTGGTCATCGGCAACAGCGAGCACTCGGCCAGGATCTTCCGCTCGGCGGACGGCGGGGCCACCTGGGAGGACGTGTCGGGCGACCTCCCTCCGGAGAATGAGTTCACCGGGCTGGCGGTGGACCCGGGCCAACCGGACACCGTCTACGCGACGGGCCTGCGGGGCACCTTCGCCAGCAACGGCGGCGGGGGGGCGTGGTCGGCGGGGCAGGGGCCCGCCCCCGGTTACGCCGTCGCGGTGGACCCCTCGAACCCGGCGGTGGTCTACGTGGGCTCCCTGGGAAAGTGCTACCGGAGCCCCGACCGCGGGCAGCACTGGACAGCCTGCGCCGGCGCCTTCGAGGGGGAGGGGTACAGCCTCCTCGTCGGCCCGGGCCGGGTCTGGGCCGGCTCCACGGCGGGGATCTACCGGAGCACGGACGGGGGGGACACGTGGGTGCCTTCCCGGGAAGGGGTCCGGGCGACCGTCGTCTCCTGCCTGGCGGTCCTTCCCGGGGTCCCGGTGAGCGCGGGGGGACCCGGTTCGCCGGGGGAGGGCTGCGGATTCGGCCCGGCCCCGGCCGGGGCGCGGACCGTCGATCCCCGCCCCGGTCCCCCGGCCTCCCGCGCGTTCACCGCCGCGTTCACCCCCCCGGGGAGCCTGGCCCTGCTGGCGTCCTGCTCCGGTTTCGGGCTGCTGGGCGGGAACGACGCCGGGACGCCCTGGCGGGTGTTGACGGAAGATTCCGGCTGCGACAGCGTCCGGAAGATCTTCCAGCACCCTTCCGAACCCTCGACCCTCTTCATCCTCAGCGGGGGTTGAGGGCTCGCGTACATCTACAGGTCCGTAGATGCCGGTCAAACGCTCGTCAACGTCTATACCAGGACCCCTTCCGACCTCGCCGTCTCTCCCGCCGCGCCCGGCCACCTCTGGGCCACCACCGAGGTGACGGGGGACGACTTCTTCCTCTACCTGAGCAAATCCGAGGACGGGGGGGAAACCTGGGCGGACACCCTCGTCTCCAGCGGGTCCTGGGCATCCGGTTCCTGTCTCGCCGTGAGCGCCCAGGACCCGCAGACCGTCTACATCCTGGCGTCCGAGATGCCGGGCTACATCCTGTCCCGTTCCACGGACGGCGGGCAGACCTGGTCCACCACCCACTTCGGGGACGGGATGTCGATCTCCTTCCTCGAGGCGGACCCGGCCCACCCGGGGCGTCTCTTCGGGGGGCTGGCTTACGACGGCCTCGTCCGGAGCGACGACGGCGGGCAGACCTGGACCCGGGTCCTGGACACCGACGTGGGGGTCCTTCGCTTCAACCCCTCCAGCCCGGGCGAGGTTTTCGTCTCGAGCGCCTATTTCGACCCGGGGGTGTGGTTCAGCTGGGACGGCGGCACCTCCTGGGGCCCTGTCGGGACCGGGTTGCCGACGGCGCCCTTCCGCCAGGTGCTGAGCCTGGACCTCGACCCCTCGGGCGACACCCTCTACGTCGGCACGGACGGCGGGGGCGCCTGGGCCGTCGACCTGACCGTGCCCGGAGACCTCGACCTCAGCGGGAGGATCGACATCGTGGACCTGGTGATCCTCGACCTGATGATGGCCGGCCAGGCCACCGCCGGCCGTCGGGCGGACTTGAACGGGGACGGCCGGCTGACCCCGGACGACCGTGACGCGCTCCGGTCCCGTCTGGGCCAGTGAGCGGGGCGCCGAAGCGGATACCCGTTGCGATGGGCTGCCGAATCCTCTACAATACACGGTCGATTTGTCGAACTTCGACCTGGGAGGACCCATGAAGATCGTGTGTGTGCTCGGCAGCCCCCGGCCCCAGGGGAACACCGCCGCCCTGGCCCGGCACTTCTGTGACGAGGCGGGCAAGCTCGGGGCGGAGTGCAGCGTCTACGCCCTCAACAAGCTCGGTTACCGGGCCTGCCAGGGCTGCTACGCCTGCAAGTCCAAGGTGGAGAAATGCATCCTGTCGGACGACCTGACCCGGGTGCTGGACGCGGCCGCCGAGGCGGACGTCCTGGTCCTGGCCACGCCGGTGTACTACGGGGATGTCACCGCCCAGATGAAGGGCTTCATCGACCGGACCTTCTCCTGGCTGAAGCCCGATTTCATGACGAACCCGTCACCGAGCCGCCTCGAGCCGGGGAAGACCCTGGTCTTCATCCTCGCCCAGGGGCAGCCCGACACCACGATGTTCGCCGACGTGGCGCCGCGCTACGAGCAGTTCTTCAAGTTCTACGGCTTCAAGGAGAGCCGCGTGGTCCGCGCCTGCGGGGTCAACCAGGCCGGGGACGTCCTGGCCGACCCCTTCCACGCCGACGAGGTCTCCGGGGTCGTGCAAAGCCTGCTGGCGCCGGAACGGCCGTGAAACCGCCGCTGATCCGCCGGGCCCGGAAAGCGTTCCGGGCCGTCGCGGCGTTCGCCCTGCTCACCGGGGCCGCCCTGGCCGTCTCCCCCTTCCCCGAGGAGACCGCCGCCACCCGCCCCGGCGTCTGCCTGGTGCTGAGCGGCGGGGGCGCCCGGGGCCTCGCCCACATCGGCGTCCTCAAGATGCTGGACGAGATGGGCGTCCACCCGGCGTGCGTCATCGGGACCAGTGCCGGGGCCCTGGTCGGTTCCCTTTACTGCTCGGGGATGAAGGCATCCGACATCGAGGCCCTTCTGAAGGAGCAGGATTTCAGCCAGCTCACCCGGGACACCCCGCAGCGTCGCCGTCTCGACTTCGAAGTGAAGCGCAACGCCGTTCCCCCCTCCATCCTCGTGGAACTGAAAAACGGGGTCCTGTCGTTTCCCGAGGGGGTCCTGGAAGGGGAGCGGGTGCTGGCCAAGCTGAACGAGACCTTCTTCAATCTCGGCACGGTGGACGTCCGGGACTTCGACCGCCTGCCGGTGCCGTTCCGCGCCGTGGCCGCGGATGTCCGGACGGGGCGCCTCGTGGTGTTCGACCGGGGGCGGCTGACGACGGCGGTGCGGGCCAGCATCGCGGTCCCGCTCCTCTTCACGCCGGTCCACCTGGACGGCATGATGCTGGTGGACGGCGGCGTCCTCAACAACGTCGCCGTGGACATCGCCCGGGAGCTGGGGTACCGGAAGATCATCGCCGTCAACGTCGCCCGGCCGCCGTCCCCCGAGCGGAAACGCCTGGAGAACCTCTTCGACATCATGGACGAGTCCTACACCCTGGCCCGCCGGGAGAAGGACGCCCTGCTGCTGAAGATGGCCAGCGTGGTGATCGAACCCGACATGGAAGGGGTCTCCGTCACCGACTTCAACCGGGTGGACGACCTCCTCAAGCGGGGGTACCAGGCAGCGACGGGGCTGCGGAAGCCCGTGGCCGACCTCTTCGCGGGCGAGTCGGCCGGGCCCCTGCCCCCGCCGCCCGGGGACGGGAAGTACGCGGTGCCGGTGTCCGTGGTGGGGGTGACCGGCGCCCGGCGGGTGTCTCCCGGCCGCGTCCTCCGCAAGTCCGACGTCCGGCCCGGGAAGGTGATCGACCCCGAGGAGCTGGGCGAGTCCGTCGAGAACATCCTGGCCATGGACCAGTTCCGGCGCGTCGATTACGACCTCTCCTTCGACCGGGGCGTCCTGTCCCTGGAGTACCTCGTTGGGGAGGCGCCCCGTCGGGAATTGAACTTCACCCTCCACTTCGACACCGACTACCAGTTCCTGGGCTTCGGCCGCTACATCGGCCGGGGTTTCCTGGGCAGCCCCCTGGACCTGGAGGTCCGCGTCACCGCGGGCCTGGTCCGGGACTACCGGATGATGCTCAAGGCCCCGATCCCCTTCGGCAACCACTCGCTGAACTTCCAGGTGGGGGGTTACTACAGCTCGCAGCCGCGGGAACTCTACCTGGACAAGAACCCCCTGGAAGCCTTCGACGAGCGCCACGGCGGGATGTTCCTGGGGACCAGCCTCTCCCTGGGGAGCACCTTCGGCCTCTTCGGGGACGTTCACCTCGAGCGGCTGGACCTGCGCAGCAAGAGCTGGTTCGACGAGAACGGCGGGCAATTCGACGCGTTCGCGCGCTTCGGGGCGGGGTTCGACACCATCGACGACTGGACGTTCCCCCGGTCGGGCATCCGGCTGGAAGCCTTCGTGGAAAAACATTTCCGCCTCTTCGACCGCGGCAAGGACTACACCCGGGCCCAGGCGTCCGGGGACGTCTACTTCCCCCTCTCCCCGCGCATGGTCCTGAACCTGTCGGGGACGGCGGCCACGGGGTACGACATCCCGGTCTACCAACTGTTCTACGCCGGGGGGTACAACTTCATGCACTGGGCCTCCCCCCCGCTGCCCGGCTACCGCCTGGACGAGCTGTTCGGGAAGGACCTCTGGACCGCGTCCTTCGAACTGCGGCGGAAGATGGGGTTCGCCTCCACCGGCATCATCGACGCCTCCTACCTGTACCTGCGGGCCGGCGTGGCGGGGGTCCGCATCCCGGACTTCTCGGGGCCGACCCCCAACCTGGACACCCCCCTCCGCGCCTACAAGGGCATCGGGGCCGGCCTCGCCGTCGCGACCCGGGTGGGCCCCGTGCGGCTGTTCATCGGCTTCGGCGAGGACAAACGGGTGAACTGGACACTGTCGCTGGGGCCGGAGTTTTGAGAGAGGGGTTTAGGCTGTAGGGGTTTAGGCTGAAGGGGTTTAGGCTGTAGGGGTTTAGGCTGTAGGTCCGGAGGGGTTCCCTTCGGGGCCGGTGTCGGTATTTGTATCGGTATCGGTATCGCAATCGGTATCGGTATCGCAATCGCAATCGCAATCGCAATCGATTTCGCAATCGCAATCGCTACCGTGTTCGCCATCGATTTTGAATCGCCATGGCCATCGCAGTCATTTCCGCAGTTGCAGCTGCCACCGCGATCCCCGTTGCATCCGATGCCGGTCCCTCCTTGCGGAGTGCGGCGCGGAGGCTGCCGGAGCGCCGCTTTCACCCAAACCCGAGGCGGAAGGCGCGGAGGCTGCCGGAGCGCCGCTTTGCCGTTCGGGCGCGGGTTGAGCCTCGAGGGTTCAGACAAACCGTGCGCCGCCGGGTGCCGGGCCGCGCCGCTCCGGCGGCCTGCGCGGCGCGGTCAAAGCGGCGCTCCGGCAGCCTTCGCGCCGCACTCCGCAAGGCCGCGCCTGCGATTGCGCCTGCGATTGCGCTTGCGATTGCGATACCGATTGCGATACCGATACCGATACCGATTGCGATACCGATACCGACCCCGAAGGGAACCCCTCCGGACCTACAGCCTACAGCCTACAGCCTACAGCCTACAGCCTACAGCCTACAGCCTACAGCCTAAACCCCTATCCCCCTACACATTGAACCTCACGTGCATCACGTCGCCGTCCTGGACCACGTACTCCTTGCCCTCGAGGCGGAAGAGGGCCTTTTCCTTGAGGGCGTGGATGGAGCCGTGCTTGAGCAGGTCCTCGCAGCGCACCACCTCGGCGCGGATGAAGCCCTTCTCCAGGTCGGTGTGGATGGTGCCGGCGGCGCGCTGCGCGGGGGTCCCCCGGCGGATGCTCCAGGCACGCACCTCGTCCTCCCCCACGGTGAAGAACGAGATCAGGCCCAGCAGCCGGTAGTTCTCCCGCACCAATCGGTGGAGCCCGGACTCCGCGATCCCCAGGTCCGCCATGAACACCTGGGCGTCCTCGGGGGAGAGCCGGGAGATCTCCTCCTCGATCTTGCCGCAGACGCCGGTGACGACGACGCCGGGCTTGGCCGCCCAGGTTTCCACGCCGAAGCGGGCGGCGGCGTCCGCGAGGTGCCCCGTCTCGGACTCGTCCAGGTTGAGGATGTGGAGGATCGGTTTCTGGGAGAGGAAGGTGAAGCCGCGGACCCGCTTGTCCTCCTCGGGGGTGATCTCCAGTTCCCGGAGGGGCCTTTCCGCCTCCAGGTGCGCCTTGAAGCGCACGAGGAGGTCGAACTCGGCCTGGAGGTCCTTGTCCTTGAACTTCTTGAGGTCCTTCTCCAGGCGCTCCAGGCGGCGCTCCGCCTGGAAGAGGTCGGCGAAGATCATCTCCAGCTCGATGTTCACCATGTCCCGTGAAGGGTCCACCCCGCCCGCGGGGTGCGGCACGGCCTCGTCCTGGAAGGTCCGGACCACGTGGGCGAGGGCGTCCGCCGCACGCAGACCCGCCAGGAAGGTGCTCTCCTTCATGTCCCCCGCCGCCACGCCGGGCATGTCCACGTACTGGGCCGTGGCCCAGGTGGTCCGGACCGGCCTGTAGAGGGCGGAGAGCCGGTCCACCCGTTCGTCCGGCACCCGGGCCGTCCCCGTGTTGACCTCGGGCCGTGCCGACGCGCCCGTTCCGGCCGTCGCCCCTGTCAGAAGGTTGAATATGGTGGTCTTGCCCACCTGCTTGAGTCCGACGATTCCGGTTTTCACGGCAAACCTCCCGTCCGAATGAATCCCCCTCTTTACCACAACCCGGCCGGCCCCGCAACCGTTACCGGTCGAGACCCCGGCCCGGGCGGCACGTGACGCGCATCACCCGGAACGGAAGCCGGCCGGGCACGATTTCCTCTTCGTTGAGTTTCCTCACAGGTCTGGTTCTTCCAGGGGGCGCCGGACGGTTCCCCCCTCGCCGTCCCCACCCGCGCCCGGCTTCGACCCGCCCCCGGACGTTCCAAATCGGGGCCGGCCGGCGGTGCACCGCGCGGGGCCAGCCACAGGCTGGCTTTTTCTCGTGGTTGATGTCGGAAATCGGCCTTCAGGGCCGCTCGGTGAGGGGTTTGCCCGGCCGTTGGCCCTCCGTGGCCGTGCCGCGTGGATTTAACCTATGTTGGAATTGCGAAAAATTCAGAAGAAATCTCAGAAAAATGCTTGACAGGGCCGGTTCCGGAAATTATGATTGGGTAAAAATGGTCATTATTGGTCGGGATTGGCCGATAATGGATTCATGAGGGGAGGGGGCGGGGTTTTTTGTCCCTGGTGACAGGCAAACGGTTCGAACAGGAAACAGCGATGTTCAGGGGCCGGGATCAAAGCACTATCGACAAGGCCGGGCGGCTGAAAGTCCCCGCGGCGATGCGTCGGAAACTCCTGGACGCGTTCGGCCCCGACGTGTTCATGACCCTTTACCCGATCCAGCCGGGCCGGCTCAGCATCTTCCCGCTGAAAGTCTGGGTGGAGAAGGAAAAGATGGTCCAGGCCATCCCCGATTCCGTGCCCGAGAAGCACCAGTTCCTCGACTTCGTCAATTATTGGGGTGACGATCGGTCCCTGGACGACCAGGGGCGGCTGACCATCCCCCTCCACATCCTCAAGAAGCTGGGGCTGAACGGGGAGGTGACGGTCATGGGCGGGATTGACCGCCTGCTGGTGATGACCCCCGAAGAGGCGGACCACCTGGCGCTTGACACGCCCCCGGCGCCCCAGTTGTTCGAGACCTTGCGGCAATACGGAGTCTGAGCCATGGTGAGCGCCGTCCTGACCCCCGACACCCTCTCCGTCAGCCGTCGGGACCACGTTCCCGTCCTGGCGGAGCCCGCGGTCTCCTCCCTGATCACGGACCCGGCAGGGACTTACGTGGACGGGACCGTCGGTCTCGGCGGTCACGCGCTCCGCATCGCGGGGCGGCTCGAGGACCCCGGCCGTCTCATCGCGGTGGACCGGGACGAGGCGGCACTGGCGGAGGCGAAGAAGCGGCTGAAGTTCTTCGGTGAGCGCGTGACCTTCTTCCGGGACAACTTCCGCAACGTGCCGCTGATCCTCAACCGTCTCGGGATCCAGCGGATCCACGGGCTGCTGCTGGACCTGGGCGTCTCCTCCCTGCAGCTGGACGACCCGGAGCGCGGGTTCTCCTTCCAGGCGGACGGCCCCCTGGACATGCGGATGGACCGCTCCCGAAAGACCTGTGCGGCGGACCTGGTGAACGGGCTTCCGGAGTCGGAGCTGGCGGACCTCTTCTACCGCTTCGGGGAGGAGCGGAGGTCCCGGGCGATCGCGCGGAGGATCGCCGAGGCCCGGGCCGTCCGGCGGTTGAACTCCACCCTGGAGCTGGCCTCCCTGGTGGAGAGCGTGATCGGCCGCCCGCCGAACAGCCGGATTCACCCCGCCACGCGGGTGTTCCAGGCCCTTCGGATCGCGGTCAACGAAGAGCTGGAGAAACTGGGCGAATTCCTGGAGGAGGCGGCCGGCGTCCTCGTCCCGGGGGGGCGCCTGGTGGTGATTTCCTTCCACTCCCTCGAGGACCGGATCGTGAAGAACACCTTCCGCCGCCTCGAGGGGCGCTGCGTCTGCCGGATGCCGGTCGGGCTGTGCCGGTGCCCCCGTGCGGCCCAGGCGCGGGTGCTGACCCCCAAGCCCCGCGAGGCGGACGAGGATGAGGTGGCCCGCAACCCCCGATGCCGGAGCGCCCGGATGCGGGTGCTCGAAAAGTTGCCGCGGCAGGCCGCCGGCGCCCCCGGCGCCGAACCGCCGCGGGTTCGCTAAAGGAGAGGGATCATGGTGGGTTTGATCAGCGACAGAGCCATCGAGAACTTCACCGTGGCGGCGCCCCGCCGCTCGGGAACGGGGGAGATCCGCATCTGCGGAGCGGGGATCTTTCTCGTCCTGGTCCTGCTGATGACGTACATCTACATCCCGAACCGCATCCTGAACACGGACTACCGGATCGAGACGGCGAAGAAGGACATCTCCCGCCTCTCCCTCGACAACCAGGTCCTCCGCATGCGCGAGTCGGAACTCCTGTCGGTCTCCCGCCTCGAGGCGGAAGCCGGCCGGTTGGGGATGGTGGCGCCGCAGGTTTCCCAGATCCGGTTCGTGGAGAGCGACCAGCCTCTCGACGGCCCCGCGGGCCGCATGGCCTTCGCACCGGAGACGAACCACTCGGTGCACTACCCGGATTGATGACGCTCCGTACGCCCGCGGGGCGCCGTTTCGGACCCTTTCCCGCGTCAAGCCGGCCCCTGGCCGGCCTTTGGGTTCTTGGAAACCCCGTTGCCGCGGGGGTGGGGAGGGAGGGGCGAAGCCGTGCCCGGAAGGGCCGGCGAGTCGGGGATCGAGGTGAGTGAGGCGTGGCGGTTCCGGCTTTCGATCACAAGCGGATCAGGTTCTTCGTCCTGCTGGTTCTGGTCTGGCAGGCCGCGGTGCTTTCCAAGGTTTTCTACCTGAAGGTGTTCAAGTCGGACTACTACCTGCAGCGTGCCCGGGGGCAGAAGGAGGACATCATCGACGTTTCGGCGCCGCGCGGGCGCATCCTGGACCGCACGCTCCAGCCCCTGGCCGTGAGCGTCCCCTACGACTCGCTCTACGCGTACACCCCCAACGTGACCGACAAGGCCCGCACCGCCACGGAGCTGGCCCGGGCCCTCGGCATGGGCCGGGACGAGGTCCTGTCCAAGTTGGGGCCGAACCCGAAGTTCCGGTACATCAAGCGGTTCATCACGCCCGAGGAGCGGGACCGCGTGATCGCGCTGAAACTGGACGGGCTGGGTTTCATTCGGGAATCGAAGCGCACCTACCCCAACCGGACCCTGGCGGCCCACGTCATCGGGGCCGTCTCCTTCGCCAGCGGCCGGGAGGTGGGCCTGGAAGGGGTCGAGCGCCACTACGACCGGGACCTCAACGGTGCGGCGGGGCGGATGTTCATCATGCGGGACGGGATGAGCAACATCCTGACCACCAGCATGATCAAGCCCGCGGTCCCGGGCCGTGACCTCGTGCTCACCATCGACAGCGAGATCCAGCACATCGTCCAGCGGGAACTGGAGAGCGCCATGAAGACCAACGGGGCGAAGGCGGGGATGGTGGTGGTCCTGGACCCCTGGGACGGCCGGGTCCTCGCCATGGCCGCGGCGCCCTCCTTCGACCCCAACAGCCTCAAGGACGCCGACCTGGCGCGGCTTCGCAACATGACCATCGAGAGCTATTTCGAGCCCGGGTCCACCTTCAAGATCGTGGCGACCTCGGGGGCGATCCAGGAGGACATCGCCCGGCCCGACGAGGTGATCCACTGCGGGAACGGGTCCATCACGATCAACGGCCACACGATCCGCGACCACCACGCCTTCGGCGCCCTTTCCTTCCCCGAGATCCTGGCCAACTCCTCGGACGTGGGGGCCATCCGGCTGGGGATGCGCCTGGGGAACGATCGGATGTACGGTTACATCCGGAAGTTCGGCTTCGGGGAGAAAACCGGGATCGACCTTCCCTCGGAAATCCCGGGCTTCGTGGCGAACCCGAGGCGCTGGAGCGGGATCTCCATCGGGGCCATCTCCATGGGGCAGGAAGTGGGGGTGACGGCTTTGCAGGTGACCCGGGCCATGGGCGTGATCGCCAACGGCGGGTACAAGGTGCAGCCGCGCATCGTGGACCGGGTCCTCGACGCGGACGGCCGGCTGGTCCAGTCCGCGGAAGGGGTCCGGACCGCCGTCCTTTCGGGGCCCAACGCCGCCATCATCCGGGAGGCCCTCTGCTCGGTGGTGGAGAAGGGCACGGGCAAGCGGGCCGCAATCCCCGGTTTCCGCGTGGCCGGGAAGACGGGGACCGCCCAGAAGTTCGACTTCGAGCGGCACTGTTACTCCCCCACGGAGTTCGTGGCCTCGTTCGTGGGCTTCACCCCGGCGGAGAAGCCCGCCTTCGTGATGGGGGTGGTCTTCGACGCCCCCCGGCCCTACCACGGCGGCGAGGCGGCGGCCCCCGTCTTCTCCGCCATCGGGCGCCAGATCCTGCTCCACATGCGCATCCACCCGAACCAGCCCATCGCCTCCCCGTCGGCGCCGCCGAAGAAGGAATCGCGGAAGGAACCCCCGACGGACCTGGTGGATTTCAAGCCCCCCGCCGCCCCGCCGGTGCCCGACGGGGCCAACCCGTCTCCCGCGCGGACCGTTTACTTCACCGAGGACACCGTGACGGTGCCCGACTTCCGCGGAAAAAGCGTCCGGGGGGCGCTGCAGGAATGTGTCCGCAATCGCCTGGTCCTGCGGCCGGAAGGGTCCGGCCAGGCGGTCGGGCAGAAACCCGCGCCCGGGGCCCGGGTGATGGCGGGGACCCCGTGCGAGGTGCGGTTTGCCGTGTGCCCCGGGACCGGGTCGCCGGCCCCGCCCCCCGCGGCGGCGCCCGCGGGGAAGGCCGCCCGGGACGGGAAGGGGAAGCCGGCGAAACCGGCGCCGAAGAAGCCGGGGGCCGTCCTGGCGCGGCGCTGACGCGGGCGGGGAATCGGAAACGAACGGAGAAGGCATGGACCGACCGATGGAAACGACGATGCGAAGCTTGAGCGCGGACACCCTCGCCGGCGCGATCACCGGCGCGCGGGTGGAAGGGGACGGCCGGGCTCTCCTGAGCGGCATCACCCACGACTCCCGCCGGGTGACCCCGGGCTGCCTCTTCGTGGCGGTCAAGGGGGCCCGTTTCGACGGGAACGGTTTCGTCGCCCGGGCCGTGGAGAACGGGGCCGCGGCCGTGATGTCGGAATCGGCGCCTCCCGGGGACACCCCGTCACCCCGCGCCTGGATCCGGGTGGACGACGTCCGCCGCGCCATGACCCTCGCGGCCTTCGAGCTGTCCGGCCGCCCCGATACCCGGGTCCCCTTCCTCGGCGTGACGGGGACCAACGGTAAAACCACCATCACCTACCTGCTGGAGCGGATCTTCCGGCATGCCGGGATGTCCCCCGGCGTCCTGGGGACCGTCAGCTACCGCTACCGCGGCGAGGAGGCCCCGGCCGCCCGCACGACCCCCGAGTCGCCGGACATTGCGGCGTTCGCCGCCCGCGTCGCCGGGACCGGCGGGGGACCGTTCATCATGGAAGTCTCCTCCCACGCCGTCTCCCTGGCACGGGTCTACGGGGTGCGCTTCCACACCGCCCTCTTCACCAACCTGACCCAGGACCACCTGGACTGGTACGGCACCATGGAAGCCTACGCCGACGCCAAGCGCGCCTGGTTCGACGGGCGCAACGGGCCGGTCCCGGCCCGGGGCGTCTTCAACCTGGACGACGCGTTCGCCCGGGACCTGCACGCCGCCTTCACGGGCGAGCGGATCGGGACCTCCGTTGCGGGCCCCGCGGATTTCCGGGTGAGCAGCTACGACTTCACCCCGGGGGGGATGTGCCTGACCCTGGCGTGGGCCGGGCGGAGCGCACAACTCCGGACGCGCCTGACGGGGCGCGGCAACCTCCACAACGTGCTCCAGAGCTTCGCCGCGGCCGTCGCCTTCGGGGTCGACCCCGCCGCGGCCCTCGAGGCCCTGGCCGGCATGGACGCGGTCCCGGGCCGGCTGGACGAGGTGGTGAAGGGCTACCCTTTCCGCGTCTTCGTGGATTACGCTCACTCGGAGGACGCTCTGCGAAACGCGTGCGCCATCCTCCGCGAGATCACCCCGGGCCGCCTGATCGCGGTGTTCGGCTGCGGCGGCGACAAGGACCGGGGCAAGCGCCCGCGGATGGGCCGCGCGGTGGCCGAGGCGGCCCACGTGGTGATCGTGACGTCCGACAACCCGCGGTCGGAGGACCCGGAAGCCATCATCGACGAGATCGTTCCCGGCATCCTGCAGGTGCGCACCGACTACCTGCGGGAAGCCGACCGCCGGCGGGCCATCGAGCGGGCCGTCGCCGACGCCCGCCCCGGCGACACGATCCTCCTGGCGGGGAAGGGTCACGAGCGCGAACAGATCATCGGGGGCCGGGCCATCCCCTTCCACGACGGGGAGGTGGCGGCCGAGGCCGTCCGAAGGGCGTGGGGGGTGCCGTCATGACGTCTCCCCGCCTGACCCTCTTCCAGTTGGCGGAAATCCTCTGCGGGCGCCTGACGGGCGCGGACGCGGACCGTCCCGTGGCCGGTCTGGCCATCGACACCCGGAAAATGGAGGCCTACGAAGTGTTCTTCGCCGTCCAGGGGGAGAACACCGACGGACACCGCTTTCTGAACGCCGCCTGGGAGGCCGGCGCGGCCGGGGCCGTCGTGTCGGCGGACCGGCAGTGCGAGGACATCCCGGAACTCCCCCTCATCCACGTGGACGATCCCCGCGAGGCGCTCCTCCGCTTCGCCCGCTGGCGGATCGAAAACTGGCCGGGGCGGGTCGTCGGGGTCACCGGCAGTTCGGGGAAGACCACGACGAAGGAGTTCATCGCCGCCCTCCTGCGGACGCGCCGCAAGGTCTTCCGCACCCCCGGGAACCTCAACAACACGCTGGGGGTCCCCCTGGCCCTCTTCCACCTGGACGACGCCGACGAGATGGCGATCCTGGAGATGGGGATGAGTTCCCCGGGCGAGATCGCGGCCCTGTGCGGCGTCGCGGCCCCCGACATCGCCCTGGTCACCAACGTGGGGAGCGTCCACCTGCAGTTCTTCCCCGACCGGAACGCCCTGGCCCGGGCGAAAGAGGAGATCGTGCAGGGGATGAAACCCACCGGGACCTTTGTCTGCAACACGGACGACCCCCTCGTGATGGCCATGGCCCGACGCTCGTCCGCGGCCAAGCTGTTCTTCGGGACCGACCCGATGGCGGACGTGCGGCTGCTCGGCTGGCGGGTGGAAGACGTGGACCGGATGGCGGGGTCGCTCTCCTGGGGTGGCCGCATCCACCGGCTCCGCCTGGGGATGACCGGGGTGCACGCGTTCATGAACCTGGCGGCGGCCGTGGCCGTCTGCCTGGCCGCGGGGCTCGACGACGCGTCCATCCTGGAGGCGGCGGAGGCGCTGGCACCCGTGGGGATGCGCGGGGCCGCCCTGCGCCTGGCCGGCGGGGTCCGGGTCCTGGACGATTCCTACAACTCGAACCCCGAGGCCATGCGGTCGGTCCTGACCACGCTGGGCGCCTGGGAAGGGCGCCCGGAGACGCTGCTGGTCGCCGGCGAGATGCGCGAGCTGGGGCCCGGTTCCGCCGACTTCCACGCGGAGATCGGGCGACGGGTCGCGGAACTGGGGAACGTCCGGCTGGTGGGGGTGGCGGGAGACGCCCGGGAGATGGCGGCCGAGGCGGAGCGCCTCGGCATCCCCGCCGAATTTCACCCGGATGCCGCCGCGGCGACCCCGGCGGTGATCGAGGCCGTCCGGCCCGGGATGCTGGTGGTGGTCAAGGGGTCCCGGGGGGTGGGCCTGGAGCGCATCGTCCGGGCACTCGAAGGGAGCCTGGGGCCGGACCGGACGGAGGCGGAACAATCGACGGCAGAGGGTGGACAGTGATGGCAGAACCCGTGGAAACCTACGTGGTGATGGGGCTGGCCCGGAGCGGTCTGGCGGCCGCGCGCCGCCTGCTGGACGAGGGGGCGGCGGTCCGGGCGACGGACATCAAGCCGCGCCCGCAGCTCGAGACGGAGGCCGCGGCCCTGGAGGCGGCGGACGGCGGCGCGGGCCGGTTGACCCTCACCCTCGGGGAACACCCGTCCGGCCTGCTGGACGGGGCCCGCGCCGTGATCCTGAGCCCGGGAATCCCGCTGACCGTGCCGTTCCTCGCGGAAGCCTCCCGCCGGGGCATCCCCGTCTGGAGCGAGGTGGAGTTCGCCTTCCGACGCCTGAAGGGTGTGTTGGTGGGCATCACGGGCTCCAACGGGAAGAGCACCACCACGGCCCTCACCGCGCACGTCCTGGCGAACGCGGGTCGACGGGCCGTGGCGGCGGGCAACATCGGGACCCCGCTGAGCGAGTTCATCCCGGAGGACGCCCCCGAGGCCGTTTACGTCACCGAGTTGTCGAGTTTCCAGCTGGAGTCGGTGGACACCTTCCGGCCGCGGATCGGCGCCATCCTCAACATCACCCCGGACCACCTGGACCGGTACCCGTCCATGGCGGAGTACGAGGAGGCCAAGTGGAACCTCTTCCGCAATATGGCCGAGGGGGACGCCGCGGTCCTCAACGCGCGGGACGGGCGTCTCGCGGAGGGGGTGGTGCGCCTCGAGGGCCCCGTGTACTGGTTCGACGCCCGGCCGGCCGTCCCGAAGGACCTGCTGAAGGGGGCCGGGGTTTACGACCACCACATCTGGCTCAACACGGACGGCCGCCCGGTCTGCCTCATGGGCGTGGACGAGGTCCCCCTGCCGGGGCCGCACAACCTCGAGAACGCCCTGGCGGCCGCCGTCATGGCCCGCCTGCTCGGGCTCGACGACGCCCGGGTCCGGGAGGGCATCCGTTCCTTCCGGGCGCTGGAGCACCGGCTGGAGCCGGTGGCGGAGATCGCCGGGCGGCTGTTCGTGAACGACTCGAAGGCCACCAACGTGGACTCCACCCTCCTGGCGCTCAAGTCGTACCGGCGGCCGCTGGTCCTGATCCTGGGGGGCAAGGACAAGGGAAGCCCCTACACGCCCCTCCTGGAGCCCATCCGCAAGGGTGTGCGCCACTGCCTGCTGATCGGGAAGGCGGCGCCCCTCATTGCCGAGGCCCTGGGCCCCGGGCTCCCCCACTCCTTCTGTGAAACCCTCGAGGAGGCCACCCGGCGCGCTTTCGCGCTGTCGGAACCGGGGGACGCCGTTGTGCTCTCCCCGGCGTGCGCCAGCTACGACATGTTCGACAACTTCGAGCACCGCGGCCGGGTTTTCAAGGAAACGGTCCGCGCCCTGGAGGGCGAAAACGACGGTTCGGGCGGGAAAACCCCATGACGGAAAGAAACTGGAACATCCACCAGGGGCTGCTCTACGGGACCCTGCTCCTCCTGGCCTTCGGCCTGGTGATGGGGTTCAACGCCTCCCTCCAGGTGAGCCAGGCGAAGTTCAAGTCCCCCCACTACCTTTTCCACAAGCAGCTGGTCTTCGCCGCCCTGGGGATCGTCCTCCTCTTCTTCGTGATCCAGGTCCCCATGCGGATCCTTCGGAACCCCTGGGTCATCGGGGGGCTCCTGGCGGTGACCTTCGCCATGCTGGCCGCCGTGTTCGCGGGGCCCGCCATCAAGGGGAGCCAGCGCTGGATCCACCTTGCGGGCTTGTCCTTCCAGCCCTCGGAGCTGGCGAAGATCATCGCCGTCATCTTCCTGGCCGGTTACCTCTCCCGGTACGGCGACCTGCGGGAAAAGCCCCTGAAGCACCTGCTGCGCATGGGCCTGGTGCTGGGCCCCATGCTGTTCCTGATCATCCGGGAGCCGGACCTCGGCAACACGGTGATGATCAGCGGGATCACGCTCCTGATGTGGTTCTTCGCCGGCCTGCCCTGGCGCTACATTCTCGGGGCGGGGCTGCTGGCCGGGGTGGTCCTCGTGGCGGCGATCGCCGCGTCGCCCTACATGCAGAAGCGGCTCCAGACCTACCTGGACCCTTCGGCCGAAGAGCACTCCCTGGGGCGCAACTACCAGATCAACCAGTCGCTCATCGCCGTCGCCCACAGCGGGTTCTGGGGGCTGGGGCTCGGCCAGAGCAGCCAGAAGCTGTTCTTCCTGCCGGAGCCCCACAACGACTTCATCTACGCCGTGCTGGCGGAGGAACTGGGCTTTTTGGGGTGCGCGGTCCTGGCGGGCCTCTTCCTTTATATCTTCATCCAGGGGACCCGCGTCTCCCTGAAGAACCCGGACCATTTCAGCCGCTGGCTCGGCGTGGGGCTGGTGTCGATGGTGGTCGTCCACGCCCTGATCAACACCAGCATGGTCATCGCCCTCGGGCCCACGAAGGGCATCCCGCTCCCCTTCATCAGCATGGGCGGGACGGTGCTGCTGATGAACCTCGTGGCCATGGGGCTGGTGATCAACATCTCCCGGGAGGAGCCCGCATGAAGCGCGCACGATCACCCCGGTCCGGCGCCTCCGCCGCCTTCCCGGACCTCGCCCTGGCCCGCGGGATCCGCCGGGTCCACTTCGTGGGGATCGGCGGGAGCGGCATGAACGGCATCGCGGAGATCCTCGTCCGCATGGGCTTCAGGGTCACCGGGTCCGACCTGCGGGTCAACCCGGCCGTGGAACGCCTGGCCGCCCTGGGGTGCACCGTGTTCGAGGGGCACCGGGCGGAGAACGCCGCGGGGGCGGACGTGGTGGTGGTGTCGTCGGCGGTCCCCCCGGACAACCCCGAACTTCACCAGGCGCGGGCCGACCGCGTGCCGGTCATCCCCCGGGCCGAGATGCTGGGCGAGCTGATGCGGATGAAGTACGCCGTCGGCGTCGCCGGGGCCCACGGGAAGACCACCACCACCGCCATGGCGGCCCTCCTCCTCCACCACGCCGGGATGGACCCCACCGTGGTCATCGGGGGCCGGCTGAGCCACTTCGACGCGAACGCCCGGCTGGGCCTGGGGCCCTGCATGGTGGCGGAGGCGGACGAGAGCGACGGGTCCTTCCTCAAGCTCTTCCCCACCGTCGCGGTGGTGACCAACATCGACGCCGAGCACCTGGGGCACTACGGCAACATGGGGAACCTCTGCCGGGCGTTCGTGGACTACGTGAACCGGGTGCCCTTCTACGGCGGCGCCGTGCTCGGCATCGACAACGGCCTGGTGCGGGCCATGGTCCCCGTGATCAACCGCCGGTACGTAACCTTCGGGTTCGCCGGCGACGCCCGGGTGCGGGGCGAGAACTACCGGGCCGGCGAAGAGGGGAGCCGCTTCAGGGTCTACCGGGGGAAGGAGGCCCTGGGCGAGGTCTCCCTGGCCATCCCCGGCCGGCACAACGCCCAGAACGCCCTGGCCGTGGTCGCCGTCGGCCTGGAACTGGAGATCCCCATGCGCACCATCGGCGAGGCCCTGGCCCTGTTCCGGGGGGCCGACCGCCGTTTCCAGACGCGGGGCGTGGCCCGGGGGGTCCGGGTCGTGGACGACTACGGCCACCACCCCACCGAGATCCGGGCCACCCTGGAAGCCGCCCGGGGGATCGCCAGGGGACGGGTGATCGCGGTTTTCCAGCCGCACCGCTACTCGCGCGTCCACGCCCTGTGGGACGATTTCTGCGCCGCTTTCGGGGACGCGGACGCCGTCTGGTGCACCGAGATCTACCCCGCCGGGGAGGACCCCATCCCCGGCGTCACCGGCGAGGCCCTGGCGGTGGGGACCCGGTGCCGGGACGGGAAGGCCGGCTTCTGCCCCTCGTTCGGGGCGCTCGCCCGCCGGATCGCCCGGGAAGCCGCACCGGGCGACCTCGTGATCACGTTCGGGGCGGGGAACATACACCAGGTGTGCGGGGAGATCCTGTCACAGCTGTCCGCGGGGGTGGAAAAATGAGCCAGGCCATCGAAATGGGACGGATCCGAAAAGATTACCCCCTGGCCGACGACTCGATGTTTCTCCGGAAGCCGGTGTCCGACGCCGACCCCGGGGAGGCGGCCGGCGGCGGGAGCGTGGTGGCGGGGTTGATCCTGAAGACCCTCCTCGTCTTCCTCTCCGTCGTGGGGATCTACTTTCTCCTGCGCTCCGGCGAGAACCTGGCCTTTTTCGACGTCCGGACCATCGAGGTGCGGGGGGCCGTTCACCTGGGCCCCGACCGGGTCCGGGAGATCGTCCGGAAGGAGTTCCCCGCCAACCTCAACGCCCTCGACCTCGACAAGGTTCGCCGGAGGCTGGAGAAGATCAGCTGGGTCCGGACCGCCCAGGTCCGCAAGGCCTACCCGGACGCCCTGGTGGTGGACGTGACGGAGCGGAAGCCGGTCGGGGTCGCCTGCCTCGGCAAGCTGTGGCTCTTCGACCGGGAAGGGGTCCTGCTGGAGGAGTTCCGTCCCGAGGCCGGCTGGAAGGACCAGCCGCTCCTGACCGGCCTGCTGCCGGCGAAGGACGGGGTCATGCCCGAGGAGAACCGCGAGCGCATCGCGCTCTTCCTCCGGTTCCTGGACGCGGTCGAGGCCGAGGACGTCACCCTGGCGCGGCGGATCTCCGAGATTGACGTGTCCGACCGGGAGGACATCGTCCTCGTGCCCATGGAGGGCATTCCGAGGGTGCACCTGGGCGACGGGAACCACGCGCGCCGCGTCCGGCGCTTCTTCCAGATGCTCCCGCGGATCCGCTCCGAGAACGCCCCGGTCGCGGAGGTGGACATGCGCAGCGACGGGATGATGGTGCTCAAGACTGCCGGAGGGAGATGAGGGTCGACATGACGTTCAGAAAGAAAAAGGATGTGTTCGTTTCGGTCCTGGACCTCGGTTCCACGAAGACCGCCGCCTGCCTGTGCCGCCTCCGGGGCGGCCACCAGCTGGAGTTGCTGGGGCTCGGGGTGGCGCCGTCCATGGGGGTCCGGAACGGGAACGTGGTCGACCTCGAGGAGGCGTCCCTGGCCATCCGGACCGCGGTGGAGAAAGCGGAGAAGGACTCGGGGGCGCGCATGGGGAGGAGCCTGGTGGGGATCAACGGCCGGGGGCTGAAAAGTTTCAACAGCCGCGGTTCCGTCTCCCTGGGGGGCGCACCGCTCCCCATCACCAACGCCCACGTGACCAAGTGCGTGGACGCCGCCCGGAACATCTCCCTCGCCGGGAGCCAGCAGCCCGTGCACGACGTGATCCGGCACTGCATCGTGGACGACGAACTGGAGGTGGACAACCCCATCGGCATGGTCGGGACCCGGCTCGAGGTCGGGTTGCACATCATCACCCTCCCCCGGACGCAGACCGTCCACTTCACCAAGGCCGTCAACCACGCCGGGATCCACGTTTCGCGCCTGGTGGTCCAACCCCTGGCCGGGGCCGACTCGGCGCTCAAGCCCGAGGAGAAGGAGTTCGGGTGCCTCCTCGTGGAAGTCGGCGCCTGCGCCACGTCGGGGGTGGTTTTCCAGAAGGGCAAGATCCAGCACAGTTTTTCCATCCCCGTGGGCGGGGAGCACTTCACGCGGGACATCGTCACGGGGCTGCGGACGACCCTCAAGGAAGCCGAGCACGTGAAGTGCGAGTCGGGGGTGATCGAGTCCCGGACCGTCGAGCCCGACGAGACCCTCGAGATCGTCGGGGCGGGGTCGGGGAAGTCCCGTCGCGTGGCCCGGCAGGTGCTCGCGGAGATCCTCCAGCCCCGGAGCCAGGAGATCCTCGAGTACATCCGCGGCGAGCTGCGGCTGGCCGGCTACGAGAGCGCGCAGATGTCGTCCGCGGTCTTCTGCGGCGGCGGGGCCATGCTGAACCAGTTCGTGACCTTCGCCGAGGGCTTCCTCGACATTCCCTGCCGGCTGGGGCACCCGGCGGTCCCCGAGGGGTGGCCGGAGAGCCTCTCCACCCCGGCTTACGCGGGCCTGGTGGGCCTGGTCCTGCGGGCCCGCATCGCCCAGGCCCAGCGCGACCTTCCCTACGCGGAGCGCCTGGCCGGGGGCGAGGGGATCCTCAACAAGACCTCCGGCCGCTTCCGGAGCTGGTTTCAGGAATTCTTGAGTATTTAGAATTCAGAATTCAGAATTCAGAATTCAGAATGAATGGAGGGAAAGTGAGATGAGGGCGGGGGCGGCGACATTCGAGGATTTGGTGGTCTGGCAGAAAGCTCACCAGTTCGTGCTGGAAATATACCGCTTGTCCCAGGCGTTTCCGAGATCCGAACTGTACGGCCTGTCCTCTCAGATGCGTCGAGCCGCCGTGTCGATCGCCGCAAATGTTGCAGAGGGATTTAAAAAACGCGGTAAATCCGACAAGGTCCGGTTCTTTAACATCGCGCAGGGGTCTCTCGAGGAATCCAGGTACTACCTGATTCTTGCACGGGATTTGCAGTATGGTGACATTTCGGCAGGAAAGCTCTTGCTGGAGGAGACCAGCAAACTGCTCGAATCCTATTCACAAACCATTCTGAATTCTGAATTCTGAATTCCTTTGACGAATGAATACAACTTACGATATGCCAGGAGGATGCCCATGGAAGAAATGACCAGTCACGCGAGCCGGCTCTTCACGTTCGAGGACGAGATGAAGCCGGGGGCCAAGATCAAGGTGGTCGGGGTCGGCGGCGGCGGCTGCAACGCCGTAAACCGGATGATCCAGGCCAGCCTCGAGGGGGTGGAGTTCATCGCCTGCAACACGGACGTCCAGGCCCTGGACAAGTGCCAGGCGCCCGTGAAGCTCCAGATCGGGTCCAAGCTGACGAAGGGCCTCGGGGCGGGGGCGAACCCCGACATCGGGCGGGACGCGGCCCTGGAGGATTCCGAGCGGATCCTGGAGTCCCTGGAGGGGGCCGACATGGTCTTCATCACGGCGGGGCTCGGCGGCGGGACGGGCACCGGGGCCGCGCCGGTGATCGCGTCCCTGGCGTCCCAGCTGGGGGCCCTCTCCATCGCCGTGGTCACCAAGCCGTTCTCCTTCGAGGGGAAGAAGCGCCGGACCCAGTCCGAGATGGGCCTGAAGGACCTCAAGGACAGCGTGGACACCATCATCACCATCCCCAACGACCGGCTGATGATGGCCCTCGACCGGAAGACGCCGCTGTTCCGGGCGTTCTCCCTCTGCGACGACGTCCTCCGCCAGGCCGTCCAGGGGATTTCGGACCTGATCACGGTCCCGGGCATGATCAACCTTGACTTCGCCGACGTGCGGGCCATCATGTCGGGCATGGGCATCGCCCTGATGGGCATCGGCCTGGGCGAAGGCGAGAACCGGGCGGCCGACGCGGCCCGGATGGCCATTTCCAACCCCCTCCTGGAGGATTCGAACATCAAGGGCGCCAAGGGGATCATCTTCAACCTCACGGGGAGTCAGAACGTGACCCTGGAGGAGCTGGACGAGGCGTCCCGGGTGATCAGCGAGTCGGCGGACCCCAATGCCAACATCATCTTCGGGGTGGTCTACGACGACAACCTCGGGGAGCGGATCAAGATCACCGTCATCGCCACGGGCTTCGAGCCCGGGGCCGCGATGGTGGCGCCGACGGAGACGGCGGCGGAGCGGGCCGAGGCCGTGTCGCGGCGAACGGAAACCAGCGTCACCGAGAGGTCCCTCATCCGGGAGGAACGCCGGGTCAACGGCCGGATGGCGGTGGGGGCGGAAGACCAGGCGGTCTTCTCCGAAATGAGTTTCATCCCGCGCTCCGAGATGGACGCGGTGAACCTCGACATTCCCGCCTACCTTCGTCGGAAAACGGACTGAGCGTGGCGGGGCGGTCCGGCCCACCCCCGTTGCGCGGTCCCCCGGAAGCGGTTCCCAGGCGAGGGAAAACCCCGGAAGGAAAGGGCAATTGCGTGAAAATAATCGTTGACAACGCCGGTGAAACCGTTTATGCTTCGCGAACAAAGATGGAGCAGGAAGGGAGAAGACTTGCAAAATCAGGGTTCGAGACGGAGAAAAGTTTTTTTTGCAACTCTTCGAAAACCCCCGGATCTATCTTTTGAGGCTTTGGATTGAAGGCTTTTTAAAAAACCATTTTTTTGGAGGTTGCATGATGAAACACTTCAAGTTACTGCTAACCGTCGCGTTAGTGGCCCTCATCGGCGCCTGGACCTTCGCCACCATCGAAGTCCAGACGACGACCCCGAAGGTCAACCCGGACGGCACGAGCGAACTGGTCGGCCAGATGCGGCTGATCTTCTCCGCCCCGGAGTTCGTTCAGACGCCCCCGGACGGCGACACCGCGTTCGCCGTGATCGTGCGCGTTCAGCTCACCCTGAACAAGCGCCTCATGACCGTCGGCGGCCAGGCTGCTTCCGGTTTCGTGCCCATTCCGCTGGTCTGGGAACGTGACACCGGCGCGGCCCCGGTGGAAACCTTCACCGAAGTTGACTCCGCCCGCATCGTCGGCTTCTACTCCGGCGACACCGGCACCGGCGCCAACAGCTACGTTGACCTGCTCTTCCTGGACGACCAGACCGCCTGGCCGATCACCAACACGGACCGCGTCCGCGTGACCATCGGCGCCCCGGCGTTCAACACCAACAACACCGAAGACCCGCTCCAGGGCAACACCCAGATGTGCGTGGACTTCACCCCGGCTCCCGACGAGTTCGCTCCGCCGGAAGACATGTGGAAGGTTGGTATGGATTGCCACGTCGGCACCAACTTCAACATCGGCGCTCCCTACCCGGTGAACTTCCAGCCGGCTTCCCCGTACCTTGCTCAGAAGGGCTCCCCGACCGCCTCCTGCCGCATTTATGCCTGGTGGCCCGGCAAGTCCGACCCCTGCAAGGCGACGTCGGAACTGACCTACGCCCAGAACGCCCCGACCGCCATGTACTGCTCCAACCCCGGCCAGACCCCGCCCTGCTCCGACGGCGAGGCGACCTGGTGGCTGGATTTCTGCTGGGACGACATCGAGTCCGCCCGCGGTCACCACTGGTACGCCATCCGTGAGGATCAGTGCCCCACCGGCCGGTGGCTCTTCTACCCCGGCGGCCGCCTGACCATCACGCTGGACCCCAACGAGCTGGACCCGGTCTACGACTGGAACCCCGGCATCGACTACTGCAACGACTCCACCTACAGCTACCGCGTGGTGGTGATCTACCAGGCCGGCTCCACCTACACCCGTACCGAGCTGTCCCTGGCCGACTTCACCATCATGTCGCCCGACACCTGGGAGATCACCCTCCCGGCCAACATCTACGGCACGTCCACCCACCCGGCCGGCCCGGTCTGCATCGCCATCCGGATGCCCCCGATCGCCTTCAACTTCTGCCCCCTGCTCGACCGGCTCGAGACCGACTGCGTGCCCTTCACCGTGGACATCACCTTCTCCAACACCGCCGGTTGCTCTTCCGGCACCGTGCTGAACAACTGGCAGGTTGGCAAGGCCTGCGGCTGCCAGGTTGCCCCGATGTCCTATGACATCCCGCTGTACTTCCCCTTCATCCCGCCCGTCAACATGACCGGGATCGCCTGCTACGCGGCCATCACCAACTACGCCGACCAGGCCCTCGACGACGGCGAGATCGATTTCTGGACCGACCAGGGCTCCGGCTTCATCTGGAAGCCGAACTGGAGCGCCCCGACCCCGCTCGGCGGCCACCAGCAGTGGATCCTGAACATGGGCGACGCCGCGTTCAAGGCGAACGTGAAGCCCGTGTCCAGCTCCCAGGCCGACAAGAACTTCGGTGCCCGCAACATGAGCGCCATCGCTTACATGCAGGCGACCGACCCGAACTACCCGTTCGGCTACCTCGGCTACGAGAACGGTTCTCTGGCCGGCGTGGACGCCTTCGTGTGGATCGTCCTCGGCGACACCGCCCAGGGCTATCTGGCGCGTCACCTGGATTTCGAAATGAACTTCTACGGTGGCCCCGGGACCCAGTGGGTTAAGCCCGGCGAAGGCCAGCTTCGCAACGGCAAGAACCGCAACTAGTTCGATCGACCGATAAAAAAGGGCGACTTCGGTCGCCCTTTTTTTTTGCATGAACGACGTGGAAAATCGTTGCTTGGGGGGGCACGTTTCCCCCGCCCCGCGCGCCGCCGTAATTCAATCTCGGCCCGGATCAACCTCTTGGCCGGCGGCGCGCGGGGCGAAAACATATTAAAATTCCCGCCGGTTCTACACAGATTCATCCCCTGACGGGGATGAAGACCGCCCAATCCAATTAGATCCCGAACGTCAAACCGCGACCCCGAACCCCGTCAGGGGTTCTATTTGTGTAGAACCCCTTCCTCAGACCGCACCCCGAACCCCGTCAGGGGTTCAATCTGAATGGACCGATGGGCAGTGCGGCGCGCAGACCATCGGAGTGACGAGGGGGAATGTCCTGGGGGGTGCGCCGAGCGGGGGAATTCTGAACGTGCCTCCGTGCTTTGGTGCGAGACATTCCGGAAGGTCAATCCCGGAGGCGCGGCGATACGGAGAAGGCGATCTTTCACGGCCCTTGGCCGCATCAGAGGCTGTCCGTTTTCTTTGCGGGCTTGGCGCCTTGGCGAGATCAGATTCCGGATCGGCTCTCGCCAAGGCGCCAAGTTCGCAAAGGGATTCCCCCTTTTCCCGGTTCCGGCTTTGCAAGGTTTGGCGGCTGGGTGTCTTTGCGAGAGGGTGAGACCGTCTGCTTTGTTATCTCATCGTCCTCGTGAAATTTTGTGAAGACATCCCGGAACCAATTGGAAGGGAGGACGTCTTTCATGGTAGAATCCGGTTTCGACCGGCTGGAGGTTTCATGAACATCACCGCTTTGAACCGACGCGTCCTGTACTCCGCGTGCACCCTCGTCCTCGCCCTCGCCGCCGACGCTTTCGCGAAGGGCCCCGACCCGACCGCCCAGGTCCTCGCCCGCGCCGAGGCCTTCTGGCAACTGCGGCTCGACGGACGCATGGAGAGCGCCTACGACATGCTGACGGAGTCGTCCAAACAGGATTACACGTTCCGGCGTTTCTCCCGGATCCAGAACGTCACCGTTCAACAGGTGAACGACATCGCCGTGGAAATGGACGCGGCGAACGACAAGCACGCGGTCGTGCGCGTCAAGTACGACGGGGCCACCATGGGGCAGGCCCTCAACGGCATGAGCGCTTCGCAGAACTGGTACTTCGAGCGGGGGGACTGGTACCTGGAGTACGAGGTCCCGAACCCCTTCGTCGGGGTGTCCATTCCGGCGCCCGCCGCCAACACTCCCCCGGCGGACCCCTCCGTCACGACCCGGAAGAAGAACATCCCGCGGACCACCGGCGCCAAGACCCCCGAAAGCGGGGCGGCCCCCGCGGAGACGTCCGCCGCGGCCCCGCCCAAGACCACGGCGACCCCGGTCAGGCGTCGCATGGGCCCCCGTCCCGCCAGCGAGTCCATGACCGTCACACCCACGCCGACACCGGCGCCCCCTCCGGCTCCCTGACCGCCGAACCGCCGGGGGGGGGGAACCCGGAAGACCCTCGACCGACGGCAGGGCGGGGCCGGATCCCTTTCCAGCGGCACGGACCGACCAGCAAAGATTAGACCAACGTTTCCCGGCCTGCGGGGGTAATCTCAGGTGATGCGTCCGGAAAAAGTCGATAACACCACGAAGAACGCAGAGAAAACAAAGAAAACACAGAAAAAAAAGAGGGACATCCCCGCACAAGGTCTTTTTGCGACGCATCCGGAAGGATGAGCCTGCAACGCATGGAAATCAAGGATTACGGACTCTCTCTGCTTGTCTTTGAGTACTTGGGCCCCCTGGCGCATCTATAATGCAGGGGAGGACCGCGCGGGGGACGGGACAACCGGGTCCGGGCGGAGAGCCGGCCTTGATTTGAAACCACCGGAGAGGAAGAACATCGTGAAAGATCGAATACCCGGAAGGGAGAAGGTTGCGCGGACCGCACCTGGAGTTCGCCGGTACCTGATGCTGACGGTCCTGGTCACCGCCGGGTGGCTTCCCGTCGTCGCCGCCGGCCCGGTGAGGGGGTGGGTCGTCCGGGCGGAATACCCCGTGCCGGAAGCGGCGCCCGCAACGACCGATCCGGTGTACTGGGTCTTCACGGTCATGGAGACCCGGTCGGGCGAGTCCGGGGTCGAGTGGAAAATCCGGCTCGCGGACCGGGATGGGCGGGCCCTGGCGCGCGCGGAGTTCTGGTACCGGCCGGGGCAGCGCGAATTGTCCGAGCTGCGCTGCTGGGAGTGGCGGAAAGGCCGGTGGCTGGAAGCGAACCCGGCCATCTCCACGGTCGGCAACGCCCGGCTGCTCTTCAGCGGCGCCCTCCCTCTGGACCTGATGGGCGACGTCCCCCTGGCGACGGCGGCCCGGGAACGGACCGTGACCCTGCGGGACGGCGGGGGGGATTGGTGTTTCGCCCGTGAATTCCAGATCCGGGAGGAGAGGCGGCCCGGCCCGGTGAACGAGCCGGACGACCTGTTCAGGAGCGGCGGACCACTCCGGGAGACGGTCCTCACCGACTCCCGGGACCCCGGCCGGTCCTGGCGTTTCCTCCAGGCGGAAGGGGCCCCCTGGTGGTCCCGCTGCGAGACGCCCCGCTTCCGGGCCGAGTTGGTCTCCGTGGAACGGGGTGAGTAGGATGCGCAATATTTCTTTCTCCCCTCTCCTCCCCCCTCCGCCGATCTCATCGGTATCGGTATCGGTATCGGTATCGCAATCGGTATCGGTATCGCTATCGCAATCGGTATCGCAATCGGTATCGCAATCGCGATCGCAATCGCAATCGCAATCGCGATCGGTCTCGCCCTCGCCCTCGCCCTCCCCCGAAAACGCCTCGCCTGCGCCCGCCACGGCGGGGGCGAGAGCGAGGGCGACTGCGACTGCGACGGCGACTGCGATTGCGACAGCGACTGCGATACCGATACCGATACCGACCCCGATGAGGGTTTTGGCCGGGTTGATTTTAGCCCTGTTGATGAGCTGCACGGGGGTCCTGGGGGACGGGCACGAGGAGGCCGCCACCACCACCCCGGTGTGGAGCACCTACTGGTACCCCTTCCGGGACGGGACCCTGGCGACGGGAAAGGCCTGCTTCGGCGAACCGGGGGGCGACAGCTACTGGGAGGACTGGACCGGGGGCTTCGCCCCGTTCGAGAAGCTCTCCGGCGCCCTGGGCGCCGACCCGAGGGGGAACCTCTACAACTGGGAGTACCGGAACCACTACGACCCCCTGGCCCTCGACTGGTACGGGCACTGCAACGGTTTCGCCGCGGCCTCGTCCATCGAGCCCGAGCCTGCCGGGTACGGCGAGATGCAGCGCATCTATTTCCGCCTCGGCGACAAGAAGGCGATCCTCTGCGAGGCGCACCAGAACGACGGCGCGGTCATGTTCGGGACCCGCTATACGGGGGGCGCGGGGGAGGACAAGAGCGACATCCGCCCGGACCTTTTCCACAAGACGCTTCGTCACTACATCCTGGAACTGGACAAGCCCATCCTGGTCGAAACCGACCCGGACGTCCAGATCTGGAACTACCCCTGCTACCGCTACGTGACCGACTGGGTGGACAACGGCGCCACCCGGCACGTCACCACCACCATCTACCTGGCCCTGGACGGGGTCTCGCCCGACACGGCCGGGGTCGTCTACCAGGATTACACCTACACTTACGACCTGACGATGAGCGGGGGGGAGATCGTGTCGGGGACCTGGACGGGCGGTTCCGTGGACAACCACCCCGACTTCCTCTGGGAGGCCGTGTCCGTCCAGAGCGGCAACCCCTACCTCGACACCGCGCAGGCCCGCCTGATCGCCGGCCTCTCCCCGGCCGCCTCCCTGGAGGACGACCTCTACGAGCCCAACAACGCCCAGGGGGAAGCCGTCGAGGCTCCGTACGACGTCCTGTTCGGCCGCCTCCTGAACGAGGACTGGTTCAAGGTCCCGGTGGAGACCGGGGAGAGCCTCTCCGTGGAGATCCACCCGGAGAAGCTGGGTGTTTCGGTCACCGCGAGCCTTCACCGCGAGAGCGGCGAGGTCATCGGTTCGGCGGCCCAGGGGGAGGCCCCGTTCACGCTCACGTCCGGTTTCCTCGGGACGACGGGGTGGGTGTGGCTGCGCCTGGTCCCGGCGTCCGCGCAGACCAACCGCCGGAATTACCAGGTGATCGTCCAGCGGACCGGGAACGTGGCCACCATGCCGCACGTCGCCAACGCCTGCGAGTGGACCTCCCGTCTCTTCCTCTTCAACCCGGGCCCCGCGGCGTCCGATCTCTACTTCCACTTCTACGAGACCTCCGGGAGCGGGGCCCTCCACAAGACCTACCCCGCCACGCTGGGCAGCCTGTCGGCGCACCAGTTCGTCAGCGGTCCCATCGCGTCCTTCTTTTCGACCTTCGACACCGACTGCGCCCGGTGGATGAACATCCGCTCCGCCGGGCCCCTCGAGGGTCACGTTCTCTTCACGGCGGACGGGGAGCGGAACCTGGCCGGCGTCCGGCTCCAGGACACGCCCGCCACCACGCTCCACTTCAACCACCTGGCCGTGGACACCCTCTGGTGGACGGGCATCGCCGTGGTCAACGTCGACACCCGTCACGCCGCCACCCTCACCCTCCGGCCCTACACGGCCGACGGGGCTTCCTACCCCGCCGACGTGGTCACCGTCAACCTGCCCCCCGGGGAGCGCCTGATTTCGATGCTGTCCCAGCTCTTCTCCGCCGAAGCCCTCGGGCGGGCGTCGTGGATCAAGGTGGAGGCGGACCGGCCCGTGACGGGTTTCGAGCTCTTCGGCACCCAGGACCTCGGGATGTGCGAGGGGATCCCGCTGCAGAACGCGGGGGAGAAGGAACTCTACGCGCCCTGGGTGCCGGACCCCGCCGGGGGATGGTGGACCGGGATGACCCTGGTCAACGCCGGCACGTCCCAGTCGGTGGTGAAGATCTGGCCGTTCACGGCGGACGGCATCTACGCCATCCCCCCGCCGTACTACAAGCAGGTCACCGTCCTCGGCCGGCGCAAGTACGCCGTCATGCTGGACCAGCTCTTCCCGCAGTTGATGGGCGGGCCCGTCGCCTACGTCGCGATCGAGGCCACCAACCCGGTGACCGGTTTCGTGCTGTACGGCAATTTCACCCAGAACCTCCTCTCGGGCTACCCGTTCGCCGGTGCGGGCGAGTTCCGGCAGGCCGGGGCCTTCGGCGCCGTGGACGGTGCGTGGCTCGTCTTCAACAACGCCCGGGGCGACGACCCCGCCGTGGTGACCCTCGAGGCTTTCGACGCGGCCGGCACGAAGGTGGCCACGGCCCCGCCCCTGACCGTGCCCGCGGTGTCGTTGGTCCGGACGACGCCCCAGGCGGCCTTCGCCGGCGCGCTGCCCGCGGAGTGGTCCTGGATCGTCTGGAAGAGCGACCGGGCCGTCCTGGCCGGGGAGGACCTGGTCCAAAGCAACCGGGGGACGTATGTTTTCTCGACCGGTTACACGGACTGAGCGACCGCGCTTGCACCGTTTCCGCCCCCGGGGGCGGTGAGGTTTTTTCCCTTCCGAATCCGGATGGATTTTGTTACAATATAGTTTATGGCGTTTCGCAATGGAGGTAGACCATGAAAACCAGGGGACAGACGTTTCGCTTCCTGACCGGGGCGGTTTTCGTTCTGTTGTCGTTTGCCGGGTTGTTCGGCCAGGTGACGCCGATCAATTCCATGTCGAAGATCTTCTTCGCCGACGTCAACGGGGACGATCTCCTGGACCTGATCCACGGGAACTACGAGAAGCTGGAAGTCTTCTTCAACAAGGGGACCGCCTCCGCCCCGTCCTACACCACCGTCGATCGGGCGATCACCATCTCCCCGACCCTGGACCGGATCTCGGGGACCTTCGCCGACATCCACTTCAACGGGAAGATGGACATCTTCTACGGCACCGAGCGCGGCGCCGTGGGCTGGATCACCAACACCGGCACGGCGGCGTCCCCGACCTGGACCAATGTCGTCTACCAGGGGACCTCTTCGAGTACCTTCCTCGGGATCTGGCGTGACCCTTACATCAACATGGTCTCCTTCATCGACCTCGACGGCGACGGCGACCTTGACTTCGTAGTCAACGACGCCGACAGCCAGCTCTGGTACTACATGAACCAGGACCGGGAGACGGACGGGTGGGTCGACGGGAAGAGCAACGGGGGTGAAGTCACCTTCACGGCCCTGGGCTATTACGCCCGGCCGTTGACGTCCTGCGGGGGCGCTTCCGGGCGCCATTCCTGGACAGACTGGACGGGAGACGGGAAGTTCGACCTGCTCTCTGGCGACAATCTGGCGGACGCCCTTCGCTGCTACACCAACACGGGATCGCCCTCGGCCCCCTCCTTCAGTTCGGGCACGGTCCTCAACGGCGTCATCACCGGGACCTACTTCTCGACCTACACCGAGGACTTCACCGGGGACGGGTTCCTGGACCTCTATTACGCCAACTACCAGGGGACCTTCACCATGCTGGGCGCCGCCAACCGCAGCGGGAGCGACGTGGACACGCTGGCCCCCTCCCTGGCCGCGGACGGGCTGACCAAGCACGCGGTGCAGTCCACCTCCATCACCCTGAAGTGGCCCCGGGTCTACGACGCGGCCCCCGCCGGCGGCTCCCTCTACCGGTCGGGCGTGAAGTACTATGCCCTGTACCGGTCCACCGAGGGGCCCGACTTCACCCCGGGGCCGGGCAACCTGCTCTGGAAACACTACCAGTTCCCCCACTGGTGCGACTACACCCCCGAGTTCGCCGCCGGCGACAAGTTCAAGGTGGAGAGCAACCAGTTCTACTACTACGACGCCTCCGTCACGCCCGGCCAGACCTACTGCTACAAGCTCCAGGCGGCCGACTACGCCGGGAACGCCGTGACCACCAGCGCGGTCAGCCAGACCTTCGACGCGCCGTACTTCGATTCCGTCCAGGTCCAGGTCTCCCCCGCCAACACCCCCAACGCCACGACCCTGACGGTGACCACCCTCGACCAGTACGGCAGCCCCTTCCCCATCACCGACAACGGGGCGCCGAACGTGATCCTCAAGGTCTACCAGGGCGAGCCCCCGGCGGAAGCCCCCTACACCCTCATCGACCCGTCGACCCTGGCCGACCTGACCAACCAGACCTTCACCGCCCAGTCCACCTTCACGAACGCCGCGACCATCGCCACCGAGCCCTGCATCGCCTTCAAGGTGCACGCCTCCGCCACCCACTGGGTCGACCCCTCCACCAGCGTCAACAAGACGGCGCTCTCAGCCACGGTGACCATCGACCGGGCCGCCCCGCCCCGGCCGGCCACCCTCTCGGTGATCGCCTCGACGTACACCTCCATCCAGCTCGGGTGGAGCACCGCCACCGACACCTGCCAGGCCGTGGCGAGCTACAAGCTGTACGCCAAGGGGCCCGGGCAGAGTTCCTACTCGGTCATCTACACGGGGACCGCCCTGAGCTACGTCTACCCGGTGTCACCCTGCCAGAGTTACAAGTTCTACGTGACCGCCGTCGACACGGCCGGCAACGAGTCCTCCGTCCCCGACCCCGAAGCCGTCGCCCTCACGGCGTCGCCGCAGAACGACACGACGCCCCCCTCGACGCCGGGCTACTTCCAGGCTTACTACATCAACAACGAAAACCAGGTGTTGATGACCTGGGACCCGGCCAGCGACTCGGGCAGCGGCATCGACAAGTACGAGATTCACAAGAAGACCAACCCGTCCGGTTTCTTCAATTTCCTGGTTTTCCAGGGTTCGAGCAGCAGCGGCTACACCGACACCCAGTCCTACCCGGGCAACGCCATCTGGTACCGGATCCGGGCCATCGACAAGTGCGGGAACGTGTCCGACTGGCTCGAGGTGGAGGTGAACACCGCCACCGACTCCACGCCGCCCACGGTCCCCACGGGGCTGAACGGGACCCCGACCACCACCACCGTCTCCCTGACCTGGAACCCCTCCACGGATTCGGGCTCCGGCCTGCGCGCCTACCGGGTCTACCGCAACGGGTCGGGGAGCTACCTCGCGGAGACCGCCGCCACCAACTACGTCAACTCGGGGCTCTCGCCGAACACCCTGTACAACTACCAGGTCAGCGCCATCGACTACGCCGGCAACGAGTCGGCGAAGTGCGCGTCCGTCCCGGTGACCACCCTGCCGTCCGGGCCGACGAAGCCCAACCCCCCCACGAACCTGAACTCCTCGGACGTTCAGCCCACCAGCCTGACCCTGAACTGGACCGCCTCCGTCCCCAACGGCGTCACCATCGCCAACTACCGCGTCTACAGCCACGCCTCCCTGGACTCCCCGGACGGCAGCGGCACCCTGGTGGCCACGGTCTCGGGATCGACGACCAGCACCGCCATGATGGGGCTCACCTCCGGGCTGACCTACTACTACACCGTCAAGGCCGTGTCGTCCGGCGCCGTGGAATCGGACCCCTCCAACCGCCTGCCGGTCACCCCCACCGACGTCCTGACGCCGAGCGTGCCGGGGAACTTCCGGGTCACCGCCATCGGCAGCAGCACCGTCGGGCTGGCCTGGGACGCCTCGACCCCGTCCTCCGGGGTGACCTACACCGTCTGCATCGGGAAGTCCCTCTTCGGCAGCTACTACTGCTACGAGCTGGTCACCACCACGACCTCCCTCTCGTGCACGGCCACGGGGCTGCAGTCCAACAAGCTCTACGAGTTCATCATCAAGGCCGTGGGGCCCACGATGCTCGAGTCCGCCTACTCGGCGCCGCTCCAGGCCACGACCCTCTCGCCGGACAGCGAGGCGCCCACCGTGCCCGGCAACCTCCAGGGGATCTCGCCCGACACCACCACGGTCAACCTGAGCTGGAGCGCGTCCACGGACAACGTGGGCGGGTCCGGGCTGGACGGCTACAAGGTCTACCGGAACAGCGTCTGCATCACCAAGGTGAGCACGACCAACTACTCCGACACCGGGCTCCAGGAAGGGACCCAGTACAACTACGGCGTCAGCGCCGTCGACCTGGCGGGGAACGAGTCCACCAAGGCCACCGTCAGCGTCACCACGCTGTCGCCGGACACCACCGCGCCCTCGGTCCCCGGCAACCTGCAGGGCGTGCCGGTGGACACCACCCACATCAGCCTGTCGTGGACCGCGTCCACGGACAACGCCGGCGGCAGCGGGGTGGACGGCTACAAGATCTACCGGGACGGGGTCTACCTGACCAAGGTCCTGGTGACGAACTTCATCGACTCCGGCCTCCTCGAGGACTCCCTGTACTCCTACACGGTCAGCGCCATCGACTTTGCCGGCAACGAGTCCGCCCAGACCACCGCGCTCCCGGTGCGGACCGCCTCCTCGAAGAGATCGCTCTACGGCGCCCACATCGTGAACCTCACCGACTGGTACAGCCGGGTCACCCTGGCCAACGTCGGGACCCTGGACAACCCCATCGACCTGTACGCCTACAACAGCAACGGGGCCGAACTCCAGAAGGTGACCGTCCCCTCGCTGGCGGCCAAGGCTGTCTACGACGCCGACGTGTCGGCCATCTTCAACGCCTCGGTCTTCGCGCCGGGGAACGACGTCTGGCTCAAGGTGGCCAGCGCGTCCAAGCTCAAGGGGGTCGTCACCTTCGGGACGAAGGACAACCAGGCGGTGACGACGATCCCCATGTTCGAGACGGGGGCGTCCGACCTGATCTTCCCGTACGTGTACATGTCGGACCTCTTCCTGACGGGCCTCACCCTGATCAACACCGGCACCTACCCGGCCACCGTGACGCTGATGGCTTACTCGGAGTCGGGGGTCCTGCTCAGCACCGTTCAGATCGAGATCACCCCGGGCAACAAGTACGTTCGCCTGGTCAACCAGGTCTTCCCGGCCGTGAGCGACCCCAACCAGATCCGCTTCGTCAAGCTGGCCTCCACCCAGCCGCTCATCGGTTTCGAACTCTTCGGCTCCATGGTCAGCAAGGGGTGGGCGGGCCTCCCGGCCTTCTCCCCCTCGGTCCGCCTCTTCAAAACCCAGACCCCGCCTGAGGAAGGGGAGGGGGAAGGGGAACCGACCCCCGAGGGCATCCCGGCGACCCCCACGGGCTTCTCCGCGGCGGCGATCTCGGCCACGCAGGTGTACCTGTCCTGGAACCCCAACACCGAGCCGGATTTCCACCACTACGAGGTGCTCAGCAACAACACCCCCATCCCGTCCCTCATCGCCACCACCACCGTCAACAACTACACCGTGTCGGGGTTGCTCCCGGAGACCACGTACCGCTACTCGCTCAAGGCCGTCAACGCCACCGGCGACAAGTCCAGTTCCACGGCCACCGTCCCGGTGACCACCCTGGCCACCGGCCAGACGGACTTCCCCTTCAAGGTCTACTACAACGAGATCCCCGACACCGCCACCTACTTCACCGGCATCACCTTCTCCAACATCGGCAGCTCGCCGACCAACGTCCACCTCGACCTGTTCGACAAGAACGGCGTCAAGCTCGGTGAGAAGGACCTGTCGAACCTGGCCCCGCTGTCCCAGGCCACGTACGACATCCGGTACTTCTTCAACAACCAGCTTCCGGCGGGGGCGGCCTACCTGAAGGTCGGGGCCATGGAGCGAATCCTCGGCTTCGAGTTGTACGTCACCGACGCGGGCGCCACGGGGGTCCCCTACATGTTCGAGGGCATCATCGGGGTGTCCCTGGGGTCCACCAAGCTGGACTTCCCCCTGGTGCGGGACGGGGCGGAGTGGCAGAGCCGTCTGCGCATCTGCAACCCCAACCCCTCGGCCGCGACCGTGACGCTCAAGGCGTACGGTTCCGACGGCACGGAGAAGGGAAGCGTCGACACCGTCATCCCCGCCCACGGCAAACTGGACCAGGTGGTCAACGACGTCTACCCGACGACGGTGACCGACATCGCGTGGATCACGGCGACCTCGGACAAGTCGCTGATCGGCGATCTCTTCATCGTGGCGGCCGACCTGAGCCGGCTGATCTCCTACGTGGCGCTGGACGGTTCCAGCGACTGACCCGGACCGAAGCCGGTAACCCGTACCGCGGCCCTCCCGGGCCGCGGTCTTTTTTTGTGCCCTCGGCGGCCCGGGCTTCCCGTTCCCCTTGGCGACCTTGGCGCCTTTGCGAGATCCAATCCGGATCGGTCTCGCCAAGGCGCAAAGCTCGCCAAGGAAGACGAGATTTTTTTGCAAATATAGCATCGCCCAAGGGTTGCCGATCCCCTCCCCGGATTCTCCGTGTGCTCAGTGCCTTGGCGAGAGCCCTTCCGGAAGGGCTCACACGGAGGCACGGGGGCACGGAGAAAACGCTCCTTCATCATCCGATGCGGCGGCCCGGGCTTCCCGTTCCCCTTGGCGACCTTGGCGCCTTTGCGAGATCCAATCCGGATCGGTCTCGCCAAGGCGCAAAGCTCGCCAAGGAAGACGAGATTTTTTTGCAAATATAGCATCGCCCATGGGTTGCCGATCCCCTCACCGGGCTCTCCGTGTGCTCAGTACCCTGGTGAGAGCCCTTCCGGAAGGGCTCACACGGAGGCACGGAGGCACGGAGAAGACGCTCTTTCGTCATCCCGTGTCTCCGCACCGGTGAGGGAGAAGGCCAAGAGCAACGGTCAGGGATTGGGCCAGCCCCATCCGCGGAGAGGCGGTAATAAACTCTATAGCCCGGCCTCTAAAGAAGGCTTTATTCTATAGAAAGAAA
>JAGNHB010000049.1 GCA_018001935.1 Acidobacteriota bacterium | reverse complement strand
TAGACCCGCTCGGCGCCGTCGGCGACGATGTTCTTGCGCGCGATGGCCATGGCAGCCTCCTGGAAGTGGACTTCACCCTTACTAACGTTTTCGCCGAACAATATCCGAAGTTATTTCGCCAAACCGGTGAAAAAAAATGGGGGGAGGCTCCGCGCTGACCCGGGAGAGGGGACCGGGCCGCGGGGCGGGAGACGCCGGGAAGCGCCGCGAGCAGGCCCGGCGGGCAGGTCGGGAAGGGGGACACTCAGTCTTCCGCTTCGCTTGAGTGTCCTGTTCCGCTCTTTGCCCAGCCTGGAGAAGGCAGCCGCCGATGGCCTCTGCCCTGTGCTTTTCTTTTCCCGCAGTGCAGGGTATAATGCCGGTCTTTCAGGTCAGGGGGAAAAGGAGGCAGCATGCCAACCCGGGATTACGTGGGCCGGAAAGTGTCCAGCTATTTCGGTGAGAACACCTTCAGCTTCGAGGTGATGAAGGAGAAGCTCCCCGCAGACATCTACGCCCGCCTGGAGCGAGCGGTGAAGCACTTCGAGGAACTGCCCGTGGAAGTGGCTGACGCCGTGGCAGCCGCCATCAAGGAGTGGGCCCTCGGCAAGGGCGCCACCTCCTACGCCCACTGGTTCCAGCCGCTAACGGGTCTCACCGCGGAGAAGCACGACTCTTTCCTTTCTTATGGGCCGTCCGGCCGCCTCCAGGAGAACTTCACCGGCGCCAAGCTGACCCGGAGCGAGCCCGATGCGTCCAGCTTTCCCCACGGCGGGATGCGCAGCACTTTCGAAGCCCGCGGCTACGCGGCGTGGGACCCTTCCTCCCCGGCCTTCATCCTGGAGGGCGAGTTCGGAAAGACCCTCTTCATCCCCTCGGTGTTCGTTTCCTACGACGGCTGCGTTCTGGACAAAAAGACCCCGCTCATCAAGTCCATCAAGGCTGTCAGCGAGGCTTCCCTGCGGCTCCTGGGCCTGTTGGGCGCTAACGGGACCGAGTGGGTCTACCCCCAGCTCGGTCCCGAGCAGGAGTACTTCCTGGTGGAGACCCGCCACACGGAGAGCCGGCCCGACCTGGCCATGCTGGGCTATACCATCTTCGGGAGCCAGGCCCCACGGGGGCAACAGTTCGAAGACCACTACTTCGGGTCCATCAAGGATCGCGTCCTGGCTTTCATGCAGGAGTCCGAGATCGAACTGTACCGCCTCGGGATCCCCGCCAAGACCCGGCACAACGAGGTGGCCCCCAACCAGTTCGAGTTGGCCACCCTCCACGAGAACGCCAACATCGCCACGGACCACAACCAGCTGTTGATGGAGGTCCTCCGCAAGGCGGGGAACCGCCACGGCTTCACCGTACTCTTCCACGAGAAGCCCTTCGCCGGAATCAACGGCAGTGGGAAGCACAACAACTGGTCGCTGGTGGACTCCCGGGGGGTGAACCTGCTCGACCCGGGGGCCACGGAGTCGGACAACGTGCGCTTCCTCTGCGTCGTGACGGCGGTCCTGCTGGGTGTCCGAGCCTATGGCGACCTCTTCCGCGCCATCGTGGCCGGCCCCGGCAACGACGACCGGCTGGGCGCCGACGAGGCGCCCCCGCCCATCATGTCGGTCTTTCTGGGCTCGGAGCTTACCGACGTGCTGGAGCGGCTGGAGAGAGGCAAACTCCTCCCCCTCCGCCAGCCCGGGAAGTTCTCCACGGGGGTACCCTTCATCCCCCACTTCCCCCGGGACGCCACCGACCGGAACCGGACGTCTCCCATCGCCTTCACCGGAAACAAGTTCGAGTTTCGGGCCGTGGGGGCTTCCGCCTCCACCGCCATGCCCACCGCCGTGATCAACGCCATGGTGACCCACGGGCTCCACGTTCTCGCCGACGCCCTCGAGCGCCGCTCCGAGCGGGCGGAGGACCCCTTGGGCACTGCCCTAGCCGTGGTGGGGGAACTCTACGGGACGGCCCGGGAGTCCCACTTCGAGGGGGACAACTACACCCCCGAGTGGCGGGAAGAGGCGACGCGGCGCGGCCTCTTTGCCGCAGCCACGGCCCCGGAGGCCCTGGAGGCCCTGCGCGCCCCCAAGAACCTCGACCTCTTCCACCGTTTCCACATCCTGACCCCAGAGGAGACCCAGGCCCGCTACCGGGTGAACCTCCGCAACTACATCCACACCGTGGAGCTGGAGCTGCGCCTGGCGATCTCCATGGTCCGGACCCTCTACGTGCCCGGCGCCGTGGAGTCTCTCGGCGGACTGCTGGAAACAGCCTCCCGGGCGCGAGCGGCCGGTCCGGACCTGAAGGCCCCGGCAGAGGCGCTCGATGTCTATGCACAGGACGTGGCCGTGCGGGTCCAGGCGGTGCTGGAGCGCCTTCCGGAACTGGCCGCCCTGGAGGCGCGATTGGGAGCGTTGGCCGAGGAGGAGTGCGCCCGGTTCTGTGCGGATCAGGTTCGACCCGCCCTGCGCGAGGTCCGCTCCACCGTGGACGAACTGGAGCGCTGGGTGGATGCACGGCGCAGACGGGTACCCGGTTACGCCGATATGCTTACCATCCGGCCCGGGGGAGAGTTATAGGCACTTTCGCCAAAGAAAACCGGATCGCCAGGGGTGCCGCCTCGGGGCACGAAAGGCCGCCTCCACCGGGTCGTCGCCCCCGGGATCCATCCTGTGGCGTTCTTTACGTTTTTCGCGGCCGAAATTGCGGCGGTGGCGTCATCCGTGGTTCGGGTCGGGCAGGGGCCGGCGGTTGTGCTGGGCGGTCCGGGCTCAGGTCCTCGGAACCAGGGCGGACAGTTCGTCGAGATAGCCCCGGAAAACCGAAAGGCCTTTCTCCCAAAAAGCGGGGCTGTCGAGATCTTCCCCCACGGACCCCGCCAGTTCGGCAGGCGTGCGGGAACCGCCGGCGGCGAGCAGGTCCATGAACTTCCCGGCAAAGGCGCCCCCTTCCTCTTTCCATTTGCGGAAGAGGCACCATACGAAGAGTTGGCCGAAGGAATAGGCGTAGCAGTAGAAGGTGTAACGGAAGAAGTGGGGGATGGCCGCCCAGTTCCATCGCTGCTCCGGCAGGAAGTCCACCACGCCGCCGTAAAGATCCCGGGCGCGGGTCTCCCAGGCTGCGCAAAGCTCATCCGCGGAGAGGATCTCCCCGGCGATCCGCGTGTGAGTGTCCCACTCGAAGTCGATGTACATGTTTTGCCGGAAGAGGGTGGCGATGGCGTCCTCCAGGCGGCCGCAGAGGAACCCGACCCGCTGGCCGGGGGTCATGGGCGTCTCCAGGAGGCGCTCCGTCAGGAGCATTTCGCCGAAGACGGAGGCCGTCTCCGCGGCCACCAGGGGTGGGTGGTAGTTCAGCCAGCTCCGGCCGGAAGCCAGGAGGTCGTGGATCCCGTGCCCCAGCTCATGGGCCAGCGTGAAGACGTCGCGGAGTTGCCCGGTGTGGTTCAGGAGAATGTACGGACGGCACGACGGCCCCGGGCCGTAACAGAAGGCGCCGCCCTGCTTCCCTTTCGCGACGGGGGCGTGGATCAGGCGCTCGTCGAAGAACAACCCCGCCAGGCGGCCGGCCTCGGGGTGAAAGCGTCCGTAGGCTTCCCGCGTCAGTCGTTCGGCGGACGGGAAGTCGCAGAGGGGCGCCGGGTCGCCCACGGGGGCGTAGAGGTCGGCGCCCGTCAGCCGCTCGACCCCCAGGAGGCCGGCCTTGAGCCGGTAGTACTCCCCGACGAGGCCGTAGGCGCCGGCGATGACCCCCCGCATGCGGTCGAGGGTGGAGCGTTCCAGCAGGTTGTCGGCGAGGGAGGGCGCCAGGGGGTCGCCCCACCGGCGCGTGCCGCACTCCAGCGCGTGGTCCTGGGCGAGGCTGTTGAAGACGGTGGTGATCACGGCCCCGTGCTCGCCGTATCGGCCGTAGTACGCCTCGACGGCCTGCCGGCGGACGTCCGGGTCGGGGTCGTAGAAGAGGGCTCGCATCTCGGAGCCCGTCCGCACCCGGGCTTCGCCGCGCACCTCCGCACCGAACACGAAGGAGGCCGTCAATTCCTCGTACAGCCGGGTGAAGGCGAGGCGGCCCGTCACGTCCTTGCGCGCCGTCACCACCTCCTCCGGTTCGCTCAGCCGGTGCGGTGCGAAGGCCCGGAGGTGGCGCAGGAAGGTTCGGTACCCGGCCAGCCGGGGGTCGTCGATGAAGGCGTCGAGGGCCGGGCCGCCCCGTTCCATCAACTCCAGGCGGAAGAAGACGAGCTTCTCCTCCAGCCGGGCCTCCAGCAGGTCGGTTTTCACCAACAGTTTCTGGAGGGTGGGGTCGTCGGTACGGACGGCGAAGGCCAGGTGCGCGTAAGCCCGGACCCTGGAGAGCAGCGCCTGGATCTCCTCGTAACAGGCGATCGCCCGAAGCACCGTTCCCGCCGCGTCCAGGGTGCCCCGGAACTTCCTCTCGAAGGCCTCCGCCAGCGGCTCGAGCGTCTCCATGTCCCGGGCCAGGGCCGGGTCGTCGGGCGACCGGTAGAGCCCCGAGAGGTCCCACACGGGCTGGGGGGAGGGGACGGCGCCGGAGGTTGGCGGGATGGACGTGTCCGGTGATGGCTGGGTCATGAGGATCTCCTTTGCGGCTTGCCCGGGGCCCGGTTCCTGAACATATTTCCTGCAGCCTGCGACACCTGGCGATGAAACAGGTGGGATCACGCCCCGGACGGAGCTACGGAGGTAAGTGCCGGTTACCGGTCTGCCGGCATTGTCGCCCCGGAAGGGGCTCCCGAACGGTTCACCGAGCGACGTCCAGGCCCTCTCCGGATCGGATTCCGGCGCCATAACCGCCCCGGCACGCAACGCGGGGCCGATCGTCCCCATCGCAAACACCGGAGCCGACCCGCTTCTGCCGTCACCACGAAACCCCGACGGTGCGCACCTCGCCGTTCTTCTCCCGGAACTTGACGTGCCGATTGGCCTTGCCGAACTCGTACACCCGGCGGGTGACCTCCACGTCGTCCCGGCAATAGGTCTCGATCAGGTCCATCCGGCCTTCCTTGAACCACCGCAGGGCGTCCAGGCCCGACCCGCTCTTCCCCTTCCCCAGGGTGGCTCCCGCCACGTTGTCGAGACCGATGCGGAAGCCCAGCCGGTCCGCGAGGTGCTCCATGAGGTCCAGCGTCGGCAGCTTCCGGTGCCAGCCGCCGGACCGGTAGGCGGACAGCACGGGATAGTCGAACCCCTTGACGTTGTAGCCGATCACCAGGGTGCTGGCCAGCAGTTCGTCGATCAGTCGCTCCATGTCGGGCTCGAAAAAGGTCCGGTAGGCGTCCGCGGCGTAATCGTACATCACGGCCAGCGAAACCCCCATCCGGGCGAGGTTGCCCCGCCCCCCCACCTCCAGGAAGCTCCGCTGGGTCTCCAGGTCGAAAACCACCACCCGTTCGGGGGTGTCGAAAAGGCTGAGTTGCGGCATCGGTTCCCTCCCCATCCCGTCGGCATCAAGGACGCAGTGTAGCCGTCCGGGGATTCGGCGGCAAGAAAATTCTCCCCCGGGAGAAGGCTACCCCTTCCCCGGAGCGCCCTCTTTGCGATATAATCTTTTCGGTTTCAGAATAAACCCTCGAACGAAGGAGACACCATGCCGGAGAACATTTTCCTCTTTGAGAACGGGCAGCAGCACGGACCCTACACTTCCCAGCAGCTCAGCGAGTGGATCCAGGCCCAGCGGGTCAATCCGAGCTCCCTGGCATGGTTCGAGGGGCTTCCGGGGTGGAAGCCCCTGAACGAGGCCTGCCCCGAACTGTTCCAGCAGGCGCCTCACATGGCCCCCACCGTCCCCCACTGGCAGCAGCAGCAGGCTCAGGCGGCAGCTCCCCAGCCACAGCAGCCCCAGACCCCGGCCCAGCCGGCTTACGGGGCGCAGCAGCCCTACGCACCCCAGCCCGCGCCTGCTTACGGGCAACCGCAACAGCCGGCCCCCCAGCAGTGGCAGCAACCGGCGCCCTACACCCCCCCCAAGACCGTCTTCGAGGTCATCACCAAGAACTTCTTCCGGTTGCCGAAGATCACCCTCGAGAATGAAGAAGTCGTGCTGGAGTCCGGCGCCCTCCACTACATGCTGGGGAACATCGAGATCGAGTCGAAGCTCCCGTCCATGGGCGGGGCGTTCAAGTCCCTGCTGTCGGGGGAGAACATCGTTCGGCCGCGCTACCGCGGCACCGGTGAGATCTACCTGGAGCCCACCTTCGGCGAGGTCAACATCATGGACATCCGCAACGAGGAGTGGATCCTGGACCGGGGCGCCTTCATGGCCGCAGACCGCACCATCGAGGTGGGGATGTTCACCAACAAGGCCTTCTCCGGGTTTTTCGGCGGCGAAGGTTTCTTCCAGACCTCCATCAAGGGGTCGGGCAAGTTCTTCTACCTCTCGCCGGGCCCCGTGGAGCGCATCGACCTCAACGGCGCCCAGACCCTGGTGGTGGACGGTTCCTTCGCCGTGGCCCGGACCGCCTCGCTGGAGTACACCGTGGAGCGCGCCACCAAGAAGCTCTTCGGCTCCATGACCTCGGGCGAGGGACTGGTGAGCAAGTTCCGCGGGACGGGCACCGTCTGGATCGCGCCGGTCCCCAACGAGTACATGGCCATGATGTCCAGCTTCGGGTCGATCCAGGCCGCCATCGCCAAGATCCAGACGAAGTAGCCTGACGATTGCCGGGTGTCCGCAATCGAAACCCCGGAAATGGGAAGCGGGGTGTGATCATCGAACCGATCGAACCGATCGGCCCGATCGGGCCGGTCGGACCGGTCGGACTGGTCTGACGATGGTCCGATTGGCCGGATCGGCCCGATCCGGTCCGCCCTTTCAACTCGAGCTTCTATTGAGGTAAGCGTGCATCCCGTTTTCCCCGAACCCGTCACCGCCCTGCCCGAGGCGGACATCCCGCTGCCGGGGCTGAAAGCCTTCCTGCTCCAGGGCGAAAACCAGCAACTGCTGTTCATGGCCTTTGCCGAGGAGGTCCGGTTGCCCGAGCACGCCCACGCGGCCCAGTTTGAGGAACGGTGCCAGGTTCTATCCAACCCTTTTGTTATCTTTGAGACATAACGGCGCGGCTCGCAACTGTTTTAAAATCAGCAGAGCATACCAACCCGCCCGGGACCGGCACCGACGGGCCGGCCCGGGCCCCCTCCATGCCCCTGTGCCTCCGCGAGAGAATATTCCGGAATATCTCTCACGAAGGCACGGAGCACTTGGACAACACGCGGTCCCCTGCCTGGGGTAGATCTCGAAATCCGGGTCCGACATCAGCCTTTTCGGGCCCGTTCGCCGGAACCGGCCAGGGCCGCGGCGATGCGGGCGGCCAGGGCGGCGTTGTTGCGGACCAGGGCGACGTTGGCCTTCAGCGACGCCCCGCCCGTGGCCTCCACCACCTTCGCCAGGAGGTACGGGGTCACGGCCTTCCCCCGGACGCCCTCGCGGGCGGCCTGGTCCAGGGCGGTCCCGATGGCCGCGTCCATGACCGCCGCGTCCAGCGCCTCCGCCCCCGGGACCGGGTTCACCACCAGCACGCCGCCCCCCAGCCCCAGCGCCCGCTGGGCGGCCAGCACCCGCGCCACCTCGCCCGGGGTGTCGCAGCGCCAGGGGGCGTCGAAACCGGACCGCGGCGTGTAGAAGGCGGGGAACGCGTCGGTGCCGTAACCGATGACGGGGACCCCGAGCGCCTCCAGGGCCTCCAGGGTCCGGCCGATGTCCAGGATGGCCTTGGCGCCGGCGCAGACCACGGCCACCTCCGTCCGGGCCAGCTCGCCCAGGTCCGCGGAGACGTCGAAGCTCTCCAGCACGTCCCGGTGCACGCCGCCGATCCCGCCGGTGGCGAAGAGCGGGATCCCCGCCAGCCGCGCGCCGATCATGGTGGCCGAGACGGTGGTGGCGCCGCACAGGCCCCGGGCCAGCACCACCGGGAGGTCCCGGCGGGAGACCTTGACCGGTGCCGCGGCCGGGTCGCCCATCCGGGCGATCCCGTCGGCCCCGAGGCCCACCACCAGGCGCCCGTCCAGGACACCCACCGTGGCGGGCACGGCCCCGTTCTCCCGCACGAGCGCCTCCACGGCCAGGGCCGTCTCCACGTTGTCCGGCCACGGCATCCCGTGGGAGATGATGGTGGACTCCAGCGCCGTGACGGCCCCGCCGCAGGTCAGCGTGTCCGCCACCTCCTCGTCGATCCGAAGAAAATCCTCGCGCCCCATGGACGTCTCCTCTGTTTTTAAAGTGCGGTGACACGTGTCGTGGCGCCGCTTTCGTCACCGGGAACTCTCGCCGGCAGACAGCTTTGTTCAACTGCCCCAAAGAACAGCATGGAAAACCGCTTCCTTTTCACCTCGTCCCTCCTCCCTGTTCTTATTCCGGCGATGCTCTCACCGGGCGCACCGTGCCAGGTTCTATCCAAACCCCTTATTATCTATGAGACATAATGACACGTTTCGCAACCGGCTTAATATCAGCAGAGCATATCGACCCGCCCGGGACCGGCACCGCCGGGCCGGCCCGCGTCCCCTCCGTGGCCCTGGGCCTCCGTGAGAGAATAATCCGGAACATCTCTCACGGGGGCACGGAGGCACAGAGAGAGAAAGACCAATAAATCTATGAGATAAATCTTGGCCATCTGATTCTCTTCTCCGTGTCCCCGTGCCTTCGCGAGGGAGCATCCGGACCGTTCACCGGTTCGCCGTCCGGCTTATCCGGGTGGGTCCACTCTGCGCACAAACTGTCGGACCAGACCTCACAGTAACGCCAGGACGTCAAGGGGGATTTCGGAACCTCACCATCCCACTTTATGCCACGACGTTTCCAGGCCCAGCGCTTTCAATTCCCTGCGTTCTTGCGCCCTGCGTTTCAACTTCCCCCGCTTCAGGACGTCCTGGCGGTCGCGGCTCAGATCACGCCGGATCATGATCACCGGAGCAGGTCCGGCGAGAGTTCAGGGCTGACGGGGCCCGACACCCGGCACGCGAGGGCGGCGCAGCGGGCCGACACTGCCGCGGCGCGGCCCGGGTCAAGCCCGGCCAGGCGGGCGGCGAAGTAGCCGGCCAGGAGCGCGTCCCCGGCGCCGGAACAGTTCGCCCCGTTCACCGGCTCGGCATCCACGGCCTGCTCGACGTCGCCGTCGGACAGGACGAAGCCCTCGGCGCCCAGCGAGACCAGCACGGCCCCCGCCCCCCGCCGGCGCAGTTCCCGGGCGCAGGCGAGCGCCTCCGCCCGGCCCCCGCACGGCATCCCGCTCAGCGCCGACGCCTCCAGCGGGTCGGGCTTGACCAGGGCGCACCCCGCCAGGGACTCCCGGAGGCGCGGCGCCCGGGCCGCGGACACCGGCTCCAGGGCGAAGGGCACGCCGTGCGCACGCAGGGTCCGCGCCAGCGCCGTCAGGGTCTCCTCCGAAAGGTTGGCCTCCAGGACCGCCCCGTCGAACGCTGTCCAGTCCAGTCCGAGGGCGTCAACCGCGGCGGGGGTGAGGGCCTCGGTGTCCACGTCGCAGAAGCCGGCGTGCAGGGAGCCGTCCGGGTCAAGGACCGCCACGTACCGGCCCGCGGGGACCTCGACCGCGGAGAGAACCTGGACACCCATTTTCTCCAGCCGCTCGCGGATGCCCGTGGATACGGGCTCCGACGCCAGGTGCGTCACGAAGGTCACCGCGCAGCCCAGCCGCGCGAAGTTCTCCGCCAGGTTGCGCCCGACGCCCCCGTCCGCCGCGGCGATGTCCGAACGGTTGGACGTCCCGTGGACAACTGCGGCTTGGGGCCTCACCACGACGTCCGCGTTGCACCCGCCCACCACCAGGATCTTCGGCACGTTCTCCTCCTGCCTGAAAGCCGGATTCTACACGCTCCGCTCCCGGGCGTCAACGCACCCCGGAAGCGCGGGAGAAAAGTCGTCCCGCCTCACGCGAAGGCGCCAGGACGCGAAGCCTTGCAAAGGGAAAGAGAATCGCCTCCGCAATGACAGGCCTTCAAAGCCCTGCCGCCCTGGACGCTTCCAATGAGCTCGCCGCGGCCCTTGACAATGGCGCCGGCCCGGTGCATGCTCCCGGTTCGATTCGGAAAGGAGTGTCCATGAGCGAACAATTTCTGTCGGAAAGCTTCGAGGAGTTTCCCGGGGCCGTCACCCTCTGCGACGAGAACGGGATCATCCGTTACATGAACCGGAAGGCGGCAGACGTCTTCCAGGCGGACGGGGGCGGCGACCTGGTCGGCCGCAACGTGCTGGACTGCCACCCCGAGCCCTCCCGCACCAAGCTGGAGACCATGCTGCGAATAGGAGAGCGCAACGTCTACACCATCGAGAAGAACGGCGTCCACAAGCTCATCTACCAGGCGCCCTGGTACCGGGACGGCGTCTTCGGCGGTCTCGTGGAGCTATCCCTGGAGATCCCCGCGAAGATGCCCCACTTCGTCCGTGGCCAGCCGAAGGCAACTACTGGGGATTGAGATTATTTCCATCTGAAACCTCTCGTGCGGAAAACGAAGAGTGACGGCCTCGTAACAGTCTCTTTCTCTCGCAGAGGCACGGAGGCTCGGAGAAATGCAAGTTATATTTCATAGAAAAAACTGGTCTTATGATTCTTCTCCGTGCCTTCGTGCCTCTGTGAGATCAAAAATCCGGACTTTTTGATGCGAGGGCATCAAGAGTGGGTGTCCTCCACTCTTGCGGCAAAGCCCCGGCGGGCCCACTGCGGCGAGGAATGTAGCAACCGTCACGGAATTCCGCTGTTCGCGGCCCTTTTCCCCTCTTTCGTTTTGACTTTTCGCGGGCGGCTACCTATAATTCCTCGACTATTTTGGGGAGGAGGCCACTGAAGCCATGAAGTACCTGAAAACCTATCCCGAGAAGTGCACCGGGTGCGGGACATGCATGCGTGTCTGCTCCACCACCTTCTTCAAGGAGGACAACCCCCGGCGCTCCGCCATCCGGGTCGAGGCCGACGGGGAGAACCGCTGGAAGATCACGGTTTGCAACCAGAAGTGCCGCCTGTGCGTGTCGGAGTGCCCCGTGGTGGCCATCACCGTCAGCAAGCAGGGTGTCCCGCTCATCAGCAAGAAGACCTGCGTCGGCTGCCTGGCCTGTGTGGCCGTCTGCCCCATCGGCGCCATGATGACCGACGACGGCCTGGAAAACCCCTTCAAGTGCATCGCCTGCGGCGCCTGCGCCAAGCAGTGCCCCGAGCACGCACTCGAGATCGTCACCGAGGAGGAATGACCATGTCCTGCGCCACGCCCGTCACCATCCCCGAGAACACCCGGCTCCACTTCGACATCGCCGGCATGAAGGCCGCCCACCGGCTGCTGGCGGAATACACCTACGAATTGCGCCCCGTGGTCCGCGGCTACAATATGCGCTCCCTCCACATCGACCTGGGCGCCAACCGGATCACGGAACTGCCGGTGTCCGAGGAGATGAAAGAGAAGTTCACCGGCGGCAAAGGCTTCGCCCTGCGCCTGCTGTGGGACGGCACCACCGGGAGCACCCGGTGGAACGACCCCGAGAACGTCCTCTCCATGGGCTTCGGGCCCCTTTGCGGCAACACCAACTACCCGGGATCGGGCAAGACCATCGTCACCACCATTTCGCCCCAGACGGGAATCCCCGTCGACTGTAACGTGGGCGGGTACTTCGGCCCCTACCTGAAATTCTCCGGCTTCGACGCCCTGGCCATCACCGGTAAGGCCGCCGGGGAGGTCATCGTCTTCATCGATGGCGACAAGGGGCTCGTCCGGATCTTCGAGGCCCCCGGCGAGGCGGTGGACAGCCACGTGCTGGCGGAGCAGATGGTGGAGATGTTCGCCGAAAACGAGGCCGGCAAGCAGTTCATCTCGTCCGTCTCCGCCGGCACCGGCGCCGAGCACGCCTGGATCGGCTGCCTCAACTTCTCCTTCTACGACAAGCGCCGCAAGGTGGCCCGCCTCAAGCAGGCCGGCCGCGGCGGAACGGGCACCGTCTTCCGCGACAAGAAGATCAAGGCCCTGGTGGTCAAATACTCCGGCCTCAAGGTGAGTTCCAACCAGCCGGCGGACCTGGCGAAGCTCCAGAAGACCGGCCTCAAGCTCCACAAGGAGATCATCACCTACGACGACCAGCAGTGCCGCATGCGGGAGATCGGGACCGCCCACCTCACCGAGATCATGGACGAGTACGACCTGCTCCCCACCAAGAACCACAAGTTCGGCTCCCACCCGGAGGCCCCCAAGCTCTCGTCCCACGAGTTCGTGAAGCTGGTCACCCACGGCCTGCCCGACGGCTGCTGGTTCGGCTGCACCATGGCCTGCGCCAAGGCGGCGGACGGCTTCGAGCTGGTTTCCGGCCCCTACAAGGGCCACAGGGTCACCGTGGACGGCCCGGAGTACGAGACCGTGGCCGGCTGCGGCTCCATGCCCGCCATCTGGGACGCCCGCGCCGTCATGGAGATCAACTTCTACTGCGACACCTACGGCCTGGACACCATCTCCTTCGGCACCCTGCTGGCCTTCGTCATGGAGTGCTGGGAGAACGGCGTCCTCAACCTCGAGCGGACCGGCGGCCTGGACTTTTCCTGGGGCAATTCGGCCTCCGCCTTCGAGCTTCTTCACCAGATCTCCCGCGGCGAGGGCTTCGGCCTGATCGCCGGGAAGGGCGTCCGCTACATGAAGAAGCACTTCGCCGAACACTTCGGCGCCGACCCGGCCTTCTTGCAGGACATCGGCATGGAGTGCAAGGGGCTGGAGTACTCCGAGTACGTCTCCAAGGAGTCGCTGGCCCAGCAGGGCGGTTACGCCATGGCGCTCAAGGGCCCCCAACACGACGAGGCCTGGCTCATCTTCATGGACATGGTGAACAACCACATCCCCACCTTCGAGGCCAAGGCGGAGGCACTGCACTACTTCCCGCTGTTCCGCACCTGGTTCGGGCTCCAGGGACTGTGCAAGCTGCCCTGGAACGACATCGAGCCCCCCGACAACGCCCAGACCTCGGAACCGGCCAAGGTCCCCGAGCACGTCCAGAACTACGTGGACCTCTTCAACGCCATCACCGGCGCCAGCATCGTCAAGGAGGACATCATCCGTCAGTCGGAGCGGGTCTACAACTTCCAGAAGACCCTCTGCCTGCGTCTGGGGAAGGGCAAGCGCGAGCACGACATCCCGCCCTACCGCTCCCAGGGCCCGGTCACCGTGGAGGAGTACGAATCCCGCGCCGAGCGCTACGACAAGCAGCTCAAGGAGAAGGTGGGCATCGACCCGGCGGGGATGTCCTCCGCCGAGAAGGTCAAGGCGATGCGCGAGTACCGCGTCAAGCAGTACGACAGCCTGCTGAACGCCGTCTACAAGCGCCGAGGCTGGACGCCGAACGGGGTTCCGACCCTCGAGCACCTGAAGGCCATCGGCATGGACCTGCCCGAAGTGGTGGAGGTCGTGAAGCAGCACCTGTGACGTGGAAATCCGCACAGAACGCAGGAGCGCAAAGGGGATTCCTTTTGCGCTCTTTTCCTTTTCACGGACGGCGTGGTGAGGCCCCGGTTCTTTCCACCGGGAAGCCTGGAATTGTCTTGACGTTCCTGTCACGGCAACATAGTATTCCCCTCGAGATCGTGAGCGTATTCCATGGAAAGGGGTACCGTGTCCTTTCCCCGAGCCATTGTCCATGACGTCCTGACAGGCCTCTCGGAACCGGAGGTGATCCTCCTCCTGGGCGCCCGGCGGACCGGCAAGACCACCGTCGCCCGGCAGGTGGCCGAGACGTCGGGGTACCCGCCGGAGAAAGTCCACGTCTTCGACCTGGAGGATCCCCGCAACCGGGAGCTGTTCCGCGACGCGGGCCTTGAGGCCATGCGCCGCGTCCTCTGGCTGGAAGGCGTCCTGGAGGGCCGGAAGGGCCTCCTGGTCTTCCTGGGCATCCAGCACCTCCCCGACCCCTCCAACCTCCTGAAACGGCTCCACGACCACTTCCCCTGGCTCACCATCCTCGCCACCGGGCCCTCGAGCGTGGACGCCCGGCGGAAGTTCTCCGACTCCCTGGCGGGCCGGCAGCGGACTTTTCTCGTGGAGCCGCTCTCGTTTGACGAGTTCCTTCAGTTCAGGGGGGAGGACAAGCTGCGAAAGCTGCGGGAATGCTTCGCCGCGGAGGGGGACCCGAAGGGCCTGGGGGAACTCGTCGGCACGCACGCCCCGGACTTGTCCGCCCTCATGGAAGAATACCTCTGCTACGGTTCCTACCCGGAAGTCGTCCTGCTTCCCGACAAAAAGGCCAGGGTGGCCAAACTCGAGGCGATCGTCGAGGCGTACGTCCGGAAGGACGTCCGGGACCTGGCACGGGTCGAAAACCTCGATGGCTTCACCCGGCTCCTGAAGTACCTGGCCGTGCACTCCGGGGCGGAGCTGCACCCCGGCTTCGCCGCCGCCGCCGTCGGCCTGTCGCGCGTCACCGTCAGGAAATACCTCGCCCTCCTCGAGCAGACCTTCATCACCCGGCCGCTGCCGCCGTTCTTCCGCCGGCGGGACAAGGAGATCTCCCGGACGCACAAGGTCTATTTCAGGGATGCCGGAATCCGCAACCTGCACCTCATGAATTTCGACCCCCTCGCCCTGCGGACCGACGCCTCGGTTCTGTTCGAGACCTACGTCTGCAATCGCCTTCTCGGCGGCGCCCCCCCCGGAGCCCGGCTCTTCTTCTACCGGACCATGGAGCGGACGGCGATCGAGTTCGTCCGTGAAGATCAGGGCGCACTGACCCTCGTCAAGATCCGGCCGGGGGACCAGCGAACGGTCCCCCGGGCACTGCCGGAGTTTCGGAAGAAATACCGGGGGCAGCTGGACGTCCGGCGGAGCTGGGTGGTCACCCGGTCGTTCTTCGATTTCACCCGGGACGTCAAGTTCGTGCCGATTTTCCTGCTATAATCGAGTGTCGTTGCCGCTTTTTTTCAAGAGGAGGCCCCGATGAGCCGCAGAAGGATTCACATCACCCAGGTCGACCTGATGAGACTGAAACGGATGATCCTGGAATTCGAGCAAACCAGCGGCCGCGACCAGCGGCATCTCGGGGAACTCCAGGACGAGCTGAGACGGGCGAAGATCGTCGCCTCCAGCGAGGTCCCCCCTGAGGTGATCACCATGAACTCCCGCGTCCGCATCCAGGACCTGCACTCCGGTGAAGAAATGGTCCTTACCCTCGCTTATCCCGCGGAGGCGGACATCGACCGGCAGCGGATCTCGGTCCTGGCGCCCGTCGGCACGGCCCTGCTGGGGTACAAGGTGGGCGACGTCATCTCCTGGTCCGTACCCGCCGGGACCCGCCGCTTCAAGGTCCTCGAAATGCTCTACCAACCGGAAGCCGCCGGGGATTTCAACCGGTAGCCGGCGGGGAGGAAATCCCAACCGATGCCGCGAGGCGCCGGCTACAGGATGACCGGGATGCGGCGGCCGAGGGAGAGGCCGTCGCGGGAGGGGCGGCTGGTGTACGCCAGGATCTCCAGCCCCTTTCGGAAGGCCAGGCGGAGGGCGGCGGCGAAGGCCGGGTCGGTCTCGTCGTTGGGGCGCAGCCCGCTCGCGTCCTCCCGCTGCACCAGGAAGAAGACGGTGCCGCAGACCCCCTTCCCGGCGATGGCCATGAGGTCGCCGAGTTGGCGGGTCCCGCGGGTGGTGGGGGCGTCGGGGAAGAACGCGACGCCGTCCCGCACCAGGCTCGCCCCCTTCACCTCCAGGTAGATGTCGATGCCCGCCGTCAGGAGGTGGAAGTCCACCCGCCCACCGCCCGGGAGCCGCTTCTCCCGGGCGCCCAGGTTGTAGTCCCGGAACTCGTGGAGGCGCCCCGCGCGGAGGCAGGCCTCCACCAGGGCGTTGGGCAGGGCGGAGTTGATCCCCACCAGGACGCCGGCGTGACGCGCCAGCACCACGGTGTGGGCGGTCTTCCGGCCGGGGGCCGGGTCCGCCCGCAGGTACAGCTCGACACCGGGCGCCAGGATCTCCCGGAGGCGCCCCGGGTCGTGCAGGTGGGCGGAGAACGCGCTCCCGCCCCGTTCCACGGTGACGAGGAAGCGGTTCTCCCGCCGCACGAACCGCGCGGGTTCCAGGGGCGCCGGGAAAGGGAGGTCGCAGGTCGTTGTCACGGGCGGGCCGTCCCCTTCGTCACGCCTCTTCCCCCATCCGGGACCGGATGCGCCGCCACTGCACGTTCACGAAGTCGAACTTGAGCAGGCCGTGCAGCAGGGAGCCGAAGCCCGTGTAGAAGTACCCCACGATGAAGAGGGTCAGGAAGGGGAGGACCATCCAGCACCCGATGCTGAGGGAGTAGCCCAGGACGTAGAGGAAGAAGGCGCCCAGCCCGATCTCCACCAGGGGCCAGACACCGATCTTTCCCCGGTAGGTGCGCACGCGCCGGCGCCAGTCGCGGCCGCCGTTCTCCGAGAGGCTGTACTTGGGGGTCCGGACGAACTCGTTACGGTACCCGAAGATCGCCTCGATGACCGCCTTCCCGTTGGTCACCGAGATCCCGATTCCCACCGCCATGAGGAAGGGGAGGAGGAGAGACCGTTTCTTCCAGTCCCGGTAGAGCGCCTTCTGGCTCTCCACGTAGAAGAGGACCACGCTCAGGGTGGACGCCAGGAAGATGGGCACGTCCATGAGGTACTTGAGGTGCTCGCCGGCGTTGGCGCGCACGATCATGGCGGGGAGAAGCAGCAGCGCCAGCACCGTCATCAGCGGGTAGACGAAGTTGGACGCCAGGTGGAAAAAGGCCTCGGTTTTGACGTGGCGCGGGATGGGCGCGCGCAGGATGGTGGGGAGCAGCTTGAGGCAGACCTGCGTGGAGCCCTTGGCCCAGCGGTTCTGCTGGTTCTTGTAGGCGTTCATCTCGGCGGGCAGTTCGGCGGGGGTCTCGATCTCGGGCAGGTAGACGTACTTCCAGCCCTTGAGCTGGGCGCGCAGGCTCAGGTCCAGGTCCTCGGTGATGGTGTCGTGCTGCCAGCCGCCGGCGTCGTCGATGGCGCACTTGCGCCAGAGACCGGCGGTCCCGTTGAAGTTCACGAACTTGCCGCCCCGGCTCCGGGGGAAGCTCTCCATCATGAAGTGGCCGTCCAGGAAGATGGCCTGGACCCGGGTCAGCAGCGACTGGCGGGCGTTGATGTGCCCCCACCGCGTCTGAACGATGGCTACCCTGGGGTCGGTGAAGTAGTGGACGGTCTTCTGAAGGAAATCGGAGGGCGGCAGGAAGTCGGCGTCGAAGATAGCCACGATGCCGCCTTTGGCGGTTCGGTTGCCGTTTTCGAGGGCGCCGGCCTTGAAGCCGGTCCGGTCCGTGCGGTGCACGTAGTCGACGTCGAAGCCCCGCTCGCGCCAGAAGAGGGTCGCCTTGTGCATGATCTCCACGGTGTCGTCGGTGGAGTCGTCCAGGACCTGGATGTGGAGGCGGTCCTTGGGGTAGTCGAACTGGCAGACGGACTCCAGCAGCCGAGCGCCCACGTACTTCTCGTTGTACATGGGGAGCTGCACCGTCACGACGGGCAGTTCCTCGAACCGGGCGGCCGGCTCGAAGTAGACGTTGCGGTTCTTGCGGTAAAGGTAGATGTAGTAGTACTTTCTCAGGCCGAAGAGGCTCATCACCAGCAGGACGCCGAAGTAGATCCCCAGGATGGTGTAGTCGAGGGTGTCCAGCCGGAAGATGGCCTCGCCCGCCGAGGGGTTGAAAATCCCCGACGCGAGGCCGGCCACGGGTTCGGAAGCGATGGGCACGGGGCGAACTCCGGAAGAGAGATACGGGAGGCTGACGAAGGAGGCAGGAGTCTGAATTCAGGAGCCGGTAGAAGGATAAAGGACGGTGCCGACATCCGGGGGTTACCTTCGAGATTCTGTGGGGATGGAAACAGGCGTTCCCCTCCGCATTCGGTCTCCTGACTCCTGTCTTCTTGCACGTCGTCATCGACCCGAAGTGTAACGATATCATGCCCCCCGCCGGGATAATGGCTCTTTTTTGTATTGAATTGTAAGGATTTGTAATCAGCGTGCCGGCCGGAAGTGGTCGAAGCCGGCGACGGGGAGGGGGTGGGTGCGGCGGCCCTCCCGCAGGAGGACCTCGCCCGGTGTTCCTTTTACCACCGTTCCCACGGCGGTCAGCGGGGGGAGGCCGGGGCGGCACGCCGCGGTGAGGATCAGCCGTTCCCAGCACGCCGGTGGGGCGGTGAAGAGCAACTCGTAGTCCTCGCCGCCGCCCAGGACATCCGCCAGGGTGAGGCAGGGGTTTCGGCGGACGAGGGCGTCCAGGCTCCCCGCATCCAGGCGGGCGGCCACCCCGCTGCGCCGGCCGATCCGGGGCAGGTCGGCGGCGATCCCGTCGCTGAGGTCCATGGCGGCGCTCACCCCGCCGTCCTCGCGCAGGTAGCGCCCGAGGGAGAGGCGGGGGACGGGGCGGAGGTGCGCCGCGAGGCAGTGGTGAACGGCGGTGGGATCGGCCGCCACGGGTTCCGGAACGGTGTCGGCGGCGCCGGTGGTGCGGGCCTTCCCGCCCCTCAGGCGCCAGCCGGCCCGGAGCAGCCGCAGCCCGGCCCCGGACAGGCCCGGGCACCCGGAAACCGCGATCACGTCGCCGGGGCGGGCGCCGTCCCGCCGGAGGGCGGACCCCGCCGGGACTTCACCAATGGCGGTGCCGCAGAGGCAGAACCGGCCCGCGGCGGAGAGGTCCCCCCCGGCCAGGGGGGCGCCGAAAGCCTTCAGGCAGGCGGCCAGCCCTGCCATGAGCCGTTGAAACCGAGGCCCCCGGTCGGGGGGGAACGCCGCCCCGAGGAAGAAGGCCACGGGGTCGGCGCCCATGGCGGCGAGGTCGCTCAGGTTGGACGCGGCGGTCTTCCAGCCCACGTCCTCCGGGGAGGCGGTGCCGAAGCGGAAATGCCGCCCCTCCACCAGGAGGTCGGTGGTGACCGCCAGCTCCCACCCCGCCCGGGGCCGGCACAGGGCGGCGTCGTCGCCGATGCCCAGGCGGACGAAGGGGTCTTCCGCCCGGTCCAGACCCTGGATCCAGGCGACGAGGTCATCCTCGGAGACGTCTGTCGGGGCGGTGTGTTTCACGGTGGTCTCTCCGGCGAGGGATCGGGCGCGATTTTCAGGATACACGCCGCCCCGTCCGGATTCAACATCGAAGCGGTCGCAGCGGCAAGCCCTGAAGAAGAGACGGAGGCGGAGGCGGAGGCGGAGGCGGAGGCGGAGGCGGAGGGGGAGACGCCTGCCAGGAAAGGACGAAAGGACCAAAAGGACCAAAAGGACCAAAACAACCCAAAGGATGAGTCGAAGCTCTATTTGGTCCTTTGAGTCCTTTAGGTCCTTTTGGTCTTTTCTCCGGGGACCGGCGCCCTTCTGCAGCAACAAACCCGCCCCTTTTCTCGTAGGTTTGAGAGGCTGAAACGGCTCGGTTGTTTTTACGGCCGGCCGCCCTGCCGGGCCCATCATCACCGAGGAGGAATCCAGCGATGTTCCCTCGCCCCCATTCCAGGAACCTTTTGTTTTCCTTCCTTCTGCCCCTCGCTTTTTCCGTTGCTGCGGGCCAGCAGGTGGCAGACACCGCCTTCCGGCCGCCCCTCCCCCAACCGGCCTTCGAAACGGGGAAAGGACCGCGGGTGCTCATCGACGAGGCCCACCACAACTTCCACACCGCCGACGGCCGTTACCTGCCCTTCGCCAACCTCCTCCGGCGGGACGGCTACGCGGTCCGGGGCGGACGGGCCGAGTTCAGCCGGGAAACCCTGGCCGGCATCGACATCCTGGTGATTTCCAACGCCCTGGCCGCGCGAAACGTGGAGGACTGGAGCCTGCCCAACCCCTCGGCCTTCTCCGACGCGGAGATCGCTGCCGTCCGGGCGTGGGTCGCCGACGGGGGCGCACTGCTGCTCATCGCCGACCACATGCCCATGGCCGGGGCGGCGGAGAAGCTGGGCGCCGCCTTCGGGATCCGCTGGAGCAACGGGTTCGCCCTGGACGAAAAACGGCCCGGCCCCCTGGTTTTCCAGCGGGACTCCGGCCTGGCCTCCCACCCCATCACCGAAGGCCGAAACCCCGGCGAGCGGGTCGACACGGTGGCCACCTTTACCGGATCGGCCTTCCAGGGCGACGCCGACACCCGGCCCCTGCTCACCTTCCAGGGGCCCGTGGTCTCGCTGATGCCTTCCACCGCCTGGGAGTTCAAACCGGAAACACCCCGCGTCCCGGTCGCCGGCTGGCTGCAGGGCGCCGTTCTCCGGTGCGGGCGGGGGCGGGTCGCCGTCTTCGGTGAGGCCGCCATGTTCACCGCCCAACTGGCGGGGCCGGAGAAAAAACCGACCGGCATGAACGCCCCGGCGGCCCCCCAGAACGCCCGGTTCCTGCTCAACGTGATGCACTGGCTCAGCGGCCTGCTGGACTGAGCGCGGCGTCGCGCGGGAAGCGGCGCTCCGATTCTCCGTGCCTTTGTGAGGAATCTTCCGGAAGCTGTCTCCCGAAGGCGGGGCGACCCGGTGAAGGCAGGCCTTCGCGCCCCCTGGCCCAACCTGGCGATACGTTTTCCTTTGCGGGCTTTGCGCCTTGGTGAGATCCGGACCCGGACCGGCTCTCGCCAAGGCGCAAAGCCCGCCAAGGAAGACGGCATGGGCCGCAAATCACGCTCCCGAACGACGTTTCAAGAGCTCACCCCTCGCCATCGTTGCCCGATTGGGCAGCGAATTTCCGACCCTGGCGAGTCACCGCGAGCGTCCGATCTGGTTCGATTTATAATCCTCCTCCCCGATTCCCCGAAGGGAAAAGGCGTTTGGGCCCGGGGCTAGCCGCGGACGCCGGGGAGCCCAAGCCGGAGCGCGAAACGGTGACGGGCGTCCGCGGCGCCGCCCCGGGGTCAAGACGTGGCAGCGCGGGGGGAATTAAAAACAAACGCTTTTATTACAAACATTTCACCCCTGACGGGGTGAGGGCGCGGTGGCGATCGACTCCTGGGGGCGGGAAAACTCGCCCGGCGGCCCCGTCTTCTCGAACGTCCCCTTGCTTGCCAAGAAGCCGGATGCACGGAGAATCCCGGAAAGCTCTTGCACTTTTTCCCGGGACGTCGCCCGGTAAACGTGGCCTCGGCAGACAACCGGGATCGACAACATGTTGGTAAAAACGCAGCCGCGAAATCGCCTAAAGACTGTCCGACGCCGTCCCCGAGGGGAGGGGGAAGGTCAGGGTGAAGGTCGAGCCCTGGCCCCTGACGCTCTCCACGCGCAGGTCGCCGTGGTAGACGTCCATGATCTTGCGGACGATGGAGAGGCCGAGGCCCGTACCCGAGATCCGGCTGGTCTCCTCGCTGCGGACGCGGAAGAACTCTTTCCCGAGGTGGTCGAGGTGCTCCCGGTCGATGCCGATCCCGGTGTCGGCCACGGCGATGGACACGCTCTCCCCGGTGACGGCGTACGAGACCGTCACCACGCCCCCGGGGCGGTTGTACTTGACGGCGTTGCTCACCAGGTTGGTCAGGAGGCGGTCCAAGTCGTCCCGGTCCACGAGGATGCGGGGCAGATCGGCCGGCACGCGGTGGTCCACCGTGACGGGTTTCTGGTCGATGGTGGGCTTGAGCAGGTCCAGGACGGAGTCCACCATCTCGACCGCGTTCAGGGGCTCGATGCGGCGGGTGATGGTCCGGGCCTCCAGCCGCGTGATGTTCAGGATGTCCTTGATGAGGTTCTGGAGGGAGGCCGCCCGGTCGCGGCAGCGCTCCAGCATCCCCGTGGCCTTCTCGGGCATGGCGCCCACGGTTCCGGCCAGCAGGACCTCCAGGTAGCCCTCGATAGCCGCCAGCGGGGCCTTCAGTTCGTGGCCCACCACGGAGACGAAGCGGGACTTGGTCCGGTCCAGTTCCTTGAGGCGGCTGATGTCCCGGAGCACCAGGACGGCCCCCACGAAGTGGTCCTGCTCCCGCAGTCGGGTGATCTTGGCCATCACCGTCGTCTTCTCGTCCAGGTCGTACTCCGTGGTGATCCGCTCGGCCTCGGGGTCCTCCGCGTTCAGCACGGCATCGACCCGCGGCCCCAGCGAAGTTGCCCCCAGGACGGCCCGGTAGTCCGCCCCGGACAGGTCGGTTTCAACGCGGAGCATCTGGCGGGCCACCGGGTTCGCGTAAACCACGACCCCCTGCTGGTTGATGACCAGGAGGCCGTCGTCCATGGACTGGACCACCATCCGCAGGCGGCCCCGTTCCTTCGACAGTTCGAGCAGCGTGGCCTCCCGCTCCGCCAGGAGCCGGCGCTTCTCCTGCACCAGGAAGCGTTTCTCGAGCCCTTTCTGAACGTTGATCTTCAGTTCGTCGGGGGTGAAGGGCTTCGCCATGAAGTCGTAGGCGCCCAGGCGGGTGGCCTGCACCGCCGCCTCCAGGGAGGCGTAGGCGCTGATCACCATCACCACCACGTCGGGGTCCTTCTCCAGGGCCGCCTTCACCACGTCCAGACCGTCGACGTTCCCCGGCATCTTCAGGTCCACCAGGACCATGTCGTAGGCCTCGGCCGACAGGGCCTCCAGACCACCGGCCCCGTCGCCGGCCTCGTCCACCCGGTAGCCCTCGGCCGCCAGGACCCGCCGGATTCCCCGCCGGATCCCCTCCTCGTCGTCGATCACCAGCACTCGTGCCGCGTCCCTCATCACCTCACCTCTCTGTTCACGTCCCGTCGAACCGGGTTGACCCGCGGGCTCACGCCAGGCCCAGGACGGCCTTGACGCGCTGCAACAGCTCTTCCGGCCGCAACGGTTTGCTCAGGAACATGTCGGCCTTGATCCATTCCCGTTCCCCGGGCGAGTCCAGGTCGAAGCTCATGCCCGTCTCCCGGGTCACGCCCGTCAGCATCAGAACGGGTACACCCGCCGTGGCGGGGTCGCCCTTGATCCGCCGGGCGGCCACGAAACCGCTGTCCCAGTGCTCCATCATGAGGTCGAGGATCACCAGGTCGGGCGGGTCGGCCAGGGCCGCCGCCACGCCGTCCTTTCCGGAGTAGGCGTGCTTCACCGCGAAACCGGCGGCCTCCAGCACGGTCCGGTTGATCTCCACGAAATCCGCGTCGTCATCGATAATCAGGATCTTCTTCATCTCTTTCTCCACCCAATTCTAACCACTAATTTTCACTAATTTTCACTAATTATTGCATATCGGAGCGGCTCCCGAACCAGGGAAAGACGTCGTTCCCAACCTCACGCCAAGCCGCAAAGCCGCCAAGCCTCGCAAAGGAATTCCGAAAAGCGTTCGCCATGAACGCTTTGCGAGGCTCTGCGCCCTGGCGCCTTTGCATGAGACCGTTCAAACGTATCCGTCTCATGCCGTTCATTTTCTTTCACCCTGCCCCATCCGTGTCCATCCGTGTTTATCCGTGTTCATCCGTGGTTTGTCTCTTTTCCGAGCAGCTCCGCCACCGTGGTCAGCAGCAGGGCGGGCTTGACCGGCTTGTCGAGGAAGCGGTCGACCGGGAGCCAGTCGGCGTCGGGCTCCAGCGGGGCCGGGAACCGCTTCTCCACGTTCACGGACGTGAGCATGACCAGGGGGATCCCCCGCGTCCGCGGGTCCGCGCGGAGCCGCTGCGCCACCTCGATCCCCTCGGTTTCCGTCGTCATCATGACGTCCAGCAGCACCAGGTCCGGGGGGTCGGCCGCGATGCGCTCCAGGGCGCGGGCGCCGTCGTAGGCGTTCTCCACCGCGTAGCCGGCGGACTGGAGCACCAGGGTCATCATGTCCTGGAAGTCGGGGTCGTCGTCCACCACGAGGATTTTCACCATTCCAGCCTCCTTCAGATCCAGTGTCCGCCGGCGCTCTCCGGGGAGCGGCCGGGAAGGTTCAGCCGGAAGGTGGTCCCCCGGCCGACCTGGCTTTTCACGTCGATGTTCCCGCCGTGCATCTTCACGATTCCGTAGGCGATGGCGAGACCCAGCCCCGTCCCGCGCCCCAGTTTCTTCGTGGTGAAGAAGGGCGTGAAGATCCGCTTGACGTTCTCCGGGGGGATCCCGCAACCGGTGTCCGTCACCTCGAACTCGGCGTCCCCCCGGACCGTGTTCCACCGGGCGCGAAGGGTGATGGTCCCGGTGCCGTCCATCGCCTCCATGGCGTTGTGGAGGAGGTTGTCCAGCACTTGCCGGAACTGGTCGGGGTCGAGCCAGACTTCCTCGAGAGCGGGGTCGAGTTCCACCTCCAGGCGAACGCCGGCGAAGCGGGTGTCCACTCGTTTCTGCCGGACGATCTCTCCGAGGAAGGTCCCGATGGACGTCTTCTGGAGCTGCACCCGGCTTTGACGGGCGAAGTTCAGCAGGCCCGCCACGATCCCTTTGCAGCGGTGGGCTTCCTTGACGATCAGTTCGACGTCCTCGCCGAGGTCGGGGCGGTCCTTGAGGTTCTCCCGGACCAGGTGGCTGAACATGAGGATGGTGCCGAGGGGGTTGTTGATCTCGTGGGCCACCCCGGCAGCCAGCTGTCCCATGGACGCCAGCTTCTCCGTCTGGACCAGGTTCTGCTGGGTGCTCTGGAGCAGGCTGTTGGTGTCCTGCAGCTCGCGGCAGGTCTGCTCGAGGCGGTCCACCAGGAACGGCAGGCACATCTCCACCTCCGCCCGCCCGCGGCACACGGCCTCCGCCTTCTCGCGGCAGCTCGGGTAACCGCAGGCGCCGCAGTTGAGCTGGTCCTGGGGTTTTTCCTTGCCCATCCGCCGGAGGGCCTCCGCCAGTTCCTCCTCCGGGACCTCGGGCTCGACCACCGGCGACCGCTCGAAGGTGCGGGTCAGGTCGAGCCGGCCCAGCCAGTCCGTCACCTCGCGGTCCCACTCCTGCAGGTCCATCTCCCGGACGCGCGCGCGGGCGTGCTCCACCACCCGGGTCCGCCGCCAGACGAGGTTGTGGTGGCTGATCATGGCCGGGCCGTTGATGCACCCCTCGCACATCAGGAGGTCGATGAAGTCCGCCTTGAAGCGGTCCCGCACCAGGTCCTCGAGGATCCAGATGCACCGGCGGCGGCCGTCCGCCGAGACGATGCCGGCGTCGAGGGGGCCTTCGCGGATGTCGGCGCTCTTGAGGAGCCCGTCCTCCACCGGGAAGAGCTGGCCCAGCCCGGGTTTCGGGCCGTCCAGGCCCGACTCGGGGGCCGTGGCGGGGTCGATTCCCTTCGCCGCGAAGAGCTGCCAGAGTTCCTCGAAGGTCAGGACCTCGTCCACGGCGCCTCCCGTCAGGGGGTCGTGAGCCTCCTTCTTCTTCCCGATGCAGGGCCCGATGAATACGATGCGGGACGCGGGCCCCCACAGCTCCCGGGCCACCCGCGCCATGGCGACCATGGGCGAGGCAACGGGCGCGAGATTCGGGATCAGTTCGGGGGCGTATTTCTGGATCAGGTAGACCACCGCGGGGCAGGGCACGGCGATGACGGGCTTGACGGAAGAGGTTTTGCGGAGCTTCTGGTAGGCCCGGGCGTTGAGGTCGGCCCCGAAGGCCACGCTGCAGACCTTGTCGAAGCCCAGGGCCCGGACGGCCCCCACGATCCGGGAGGGGTCGTAGCTCTCCGGGATGGCGCAGTAGGAAGGCGCCAGCAGGGCCACTTTCAACGGTTTCGGCTCCGCCAGGAAGTCCCGGACCGGGCCGGTGCCGTCCAGGATCTTCTTGGCGCCCATGGCGCAGGCCCGGTAGCAGTTGCCGCAGCCGATGCAGCGCTCCGGGATGACCCGGGCCTGGCCTTTCTCGACCTTGATGGCCCGGGCGGGGCACTCCCGCACGCAGCCGTAGCAGCGCCGGCACTTTTCCGGAATGGTCTCGATGACCGCGACCGGTTGCATGACCCGCCCGCCTCCTTCAGTACTGGTCCCGCTCCGTGTAGCGGGTGTGGAGCAGTTCGTGGGCCCGGTGGCTGTTCGGCTCCCCGAGGTACTCGTCGTAGAGCGCCTTGACGCCCGGGTTCTCGTGGGACCGCCGCAGCGCCTTCCCCCGGTCGATGGCGTAGACGGCCTTCATGCGGGCCTCGAGCACCTCCCGGTTCCGTGGCAGCGGCTGCCCGCCCCCGTCGATGCACCCGCCGGGGCAGCACATGACCTCGATGAAATGATAATCGGTCGCTTCCCCCGATTTGATCCGGTCCAGCAGGGCGGCGGCGTTTTTCAGGCCGCTCACCGCGGCCACCTTGAGCGTCAGGCCGCCCACCGGCACCTCGGCGGTTTTCACCCCGTCCAGGCCCCGGACGGCGGTCACGTCGGTTGACGCGGCCTCCTCGCCGGTCAGGAGGTAGTGAGCGGTCCGGAGGGCGGCCTCCATCACCCCCCCCGACGACCCGAAGATGTCGCCGGCGCCGGAGGCGATCCCCAGCGGGTCGTCGAAGGGCTCGTCCTCGAGCCGGTGGAAGTCGATCCCGGCGATCCGGATCATCCGGGCGAATTCCCGGGTGGTCAGGACGGCGTCCACGTCCGGGTGGGCGTGGGCGCCCATCTCGGGCCGCCGGGCCTCGAACTTCTTGGCGGTGCAGGGCATGACGGAGACCACGTAAAGGTCTTCGGGCGCGATCCCCTCCTTCTGGGCGAAGTAGGTCTTGATCATGGCCCCCATCATCATCTGGGGCGACTTGCAGGTCGACACGTGGGGCAGCAGGGACGGGTGGAAGTGCTCCACGTACTTGACCCAGCCGGGGGAGCAGGAGGTCAGCATGGGGAGCGGCTTGCCGGTCCGGACGCGGTCCACCAGTTCCGTCGCCTCTTCCAGGATGGTGAGGTCCGCGGCGAGGTTGGTGTCGAAAACGCGCTTGAAACCCAGCCGGTGGAGGGCCGCCGGGATCTTCCCGGTCACCACGGCCCCGGCGGGGAGACCGAACTCCTCCCCCAGGGAGACCCGGATCGCCGGCGCCACCTGGACCACCACGTACTTCCGGGGGTCGTTGAGGGCGTCAAAGACCGGCTTGAGGTGGTCCTTCTCGCGGAGGGCGCCCGTCGGGCACTCCAGGACGCACTGGCCGCAGAACACGCAGGGCGCCACGTTCAGGTCCCGGTTGAAGGCGGGAAGGACCATGGTCTCGAAGCCCCGCCCGGTGAAGTCGATGGCCCCGACGTTCTGGATTTCCTCGCAGACGCGCACGCACCGCCCGCAGAGGATGCACTTCTCGGGGTCCCGCTCGACGGCGGGGCTCGACAGGTCCATGTGGTACGCGCGGACCTTCCCCGAGAAGCGTTTCTCCCGGACCCCGTACTCGGCGGCCAGGGCCTGCAGCTCGCACGCCAGGTTCTTGGGGCAGTAGAGGCAGTCCTGCTTGTGGTTGGCCAGCAGCAGCTCGATGATAGTCTTGCGGGCCTGGCGCACCGCCGGCGTGTTGGTTTGAACCGACAGGCCCTCCTCGGCGGGGAAGGCGCAGGCCGGGACCAGGCGGCCGTCACCCCCGGCCTCCACCACGCAGATCCGGCAGGCCCCCGTGGGGGATAGCCCCTCGAGGCTGCAGAGGGTGGGGACCTTCACCCCGACCTCCCGGGCCGCCTCCAGGAGGGTGGCGCCCCGCCGCACCTCGACGGGGCGGTCGTTGATACTCAGTCGAACGCGTTCTTCGCTCATGTCGGTCTCCTATTCCGCGGTGATGGCGCCGAACCGGCAGACCTGCCGGCAGGTGTCGCACCGGACGCACTTGTCGTCCAGGATGAGGTGGGGCTGCTTCTTCTGCCCCACGATGGCCTTGGTTGGGCACTTCACGGCACAGACGGTGCAGCCCGTGCACTGGTCCGGGTTCACGGCGTAGGTCAGCAGGCCCGTGCAGGCGCCCGCCGGGCATTTGCGGTCGTAGACGTGGCTCTCGTACTCGTGCCGGAAGAAGCGCAGGGTGCTCAGCACCGGGTTGGGGGCCGTCATGCCGAGCCCGCAGAGGGAGGTGGACCGGATGGTCTGCGCCAGGCGGTCCATGTTGACGATCCCCTTGAAACGGAGAAGGTTGTCTTCCTCGGAGGTGGCGCGGTACGGCCGGACGATCAGGTCCAGGATCTCGAAGAGCCGGGTGGTCCCTTCCCGGCAGGGGATGCACTTCCCGCACGACTCCTTCCGGATGAAGTCCATGAAGAAACGGGCCACGTCCACCATGCAGGTGTTCTCGTCCATGACCACCAGGCCGCCGGAGCCCATCATGGCTCCCACATCCTTCAGGGACTCGTAGTCCACCGGGATGTCGAGGTGCGCCTCGGGGATGCAGCCGCCCGACGGCCCGCCGATCTGGACCGCCTTGAAGGCCTTGCCGCCGGGGATGCCCCCGCCGATGTCGAAGACGATCTCCCGCAGGGGGATCCCCATGGGGACCTCCACCAGGCCGGTGTTCCGGATCCTGCCCGTGACGGCGAACACCTTGGTGCCGGTCGAGTTCTTCGTCCCCAGGGCGGCGAACCACTCGGGGCCTCGGCGCAGGATGGACGGCACGTTGGCCAGGGTCTCCACGTTGTTGATGACCGTGGGGCGGCCAAACACGCCTCTCACGGCCGGGTAGGGCGGCCGGGGCCGGGGCATGCCGCGCTTCCCCTCGATGGAGGCGATGAGGGCCGTTTCCTCGCCGCAGACGAAGGCGCCGGCCCCCTTCTTGATGTGGAGGCGGAAGTCGGTGCCGCTGCCCAGGATGTTGTCCCCGAGAAGCCCCCAGGACTCCGCCTGCGCAATGGCGGCCTCGAGGCGCTCGATGGCCAGCGGGTACTCCGCCCGGCAGTAGATGATGCCTTCGGCGGCCCCGATGGCGAAACCCGCGATGGCCATGCCCTCCAGGAGGCGGTGAGGGTCGCTCTCCATGACGCCCCGGTCCATGAAGGCGCCGGGGTCGCCCTCGTCGGCGTTGCACACCAGGTACTTCGGCCCCGTCCCGGCGTTCCGGGCAAAGCCCCACTTCCGGCCCGTGGGGAACCCGCCGCCGCCCCGGCCCCGCAGCCCGGACCGGAGGACCCGGTCCACCACGCGCCCGGGGTCGTTTTCCTTCAGGACGTCCGCCAGGGCGCGGTAGCCGCCGGCGGCGACGTACTCCTCGAGGGAGGTGGGGTCGATGTGGCCGCAGTTCTCCAGGACGACGCGCAGCTGCTTGGCGAAGAAGGGGAGGTCGGCGGCGAAGGGCACGCCGTCCCACGCCCGGGCGCCGTTGGCGGAAGTAAACTGGCAGAGCGGCTTCACGGGGGTCTCCGAGACCCCCGTGGCCAGCTTCACCACGTCGTCCGCGTCGCCTGGGACGACGTTGGAGAGGAGGAGCCGGTTCCGGCCGGGGACCCGGACGTCCACCAGGGCCTCCTTCTCGCAGTAGCCGATGCAGCCCGTGGAAACCAGTTCCACGTCGAGCCTGTCCGTTCGGAGGCGCGCGGCGATCGCCGCGTGGACCTCCCCGGCGCCCGAGGCCAGGCCGCAGGTGCCCATCCCCACGAGGATGGCCGGCCGGTCGGCCGTCTCGCGGCGGACGCGGGCTGCCCGGGCGGCGACGGCGGACCGGCAGAGCGCGTCGTCGTGGCAGAGGGGGCCGTCCAGCCGGCAGGCGACGAAGTCCGGGCAGGGTTTTCCCGGCGCGTGGGTGCAGCGCGGGCAGCAGGGGTCGTTGAGGCGCATCGGGGCCTTCATTGCCGGACCTCCTCCTGCTTGCGGTAGCGGGCGAGGATCCGGGGCACCTCGTTGACCTCGAGCCGGCCGTGGAAGTCGTTGTTGACGGCGATCACCGGGGCGATGCTGCAGGCCCCGATGCAGGCCACGGTCTCGATGGAGAAGAGGCCGTCCCGCGTGGTCTGGCCGGGGCTGACCTTCAGTTCCTGGACCAAGCGCTCCAGGATGGCCGCGGACCCCTTCACGTGGCAGGCCGTCCCGCGGCAGACCCGGATCACGTACTTCCCCGGCGCCGTCAGGCGGAACTGGTTGTAGAAGGTGGCCACGCCGTAGATCTTGCTGGTGGGGATGCTCAGGTGGTTCGCCACCCGGCAGATGGACTCCTCGGACAGGTAACCGAACCGCTCCTGGGTGTCCTGCAGGATGGGGATCAGCCAGCGCCGCTCGCCGGACGGGTACTTCGACAGGATTTCGTCCAGGGCGGTCGTTTCAAACTGGATCACTGCGCTCATGGGTCTCCCTCGTCGAGAATTCGCAATACAGGATCGTCATGCAAACTGCGCGCCAAAACTTCCCCACCGCTGAACCCGGGTTACCCGGAAATGGAACCACGAAATACCCGAAATACACGGACAGGAGCGGGGGACAGGCCCGCGCGGTACGCGCGGGGGCGTTCCAGCCCGGGGCGAGCGAAGCAACGCCCCGGGGACCCCGTCCGTTCCTCCATCGGGTTCACCCGCCCCGAAGGCGGCGGGAGCCCACCGATGATCTCAAATCTTGCGCATTTTGCCCAAAATCCCACTTCGAAGGGACTGACAGCCGGGAGAGAATCGTGTCAAATCCGACAAAATCCGGGGAAGGCGGGGGAACTTTTTGTCAATTCTGACAATCAAACCGCGGGCGGTTTGGGCGGGTTTCTGATATGATATGAAATATGAGACGGTTGCGCCGGCGATGCCTCGCGGGGAACGCGATAAAGCGCAACTGAACGTTGCAGGGACAGGAAAACGACCATGGACAAGACCCCCCTGGTTCTGACCGTCGACGACGAGGAGGGCATCCTGCGCTCCATCGAGCGGATCCTCCTCCAGCAGGGCTACCGGGTGGCGGCCTTCGGCAACCCCCGGGACGCGCTGCAGTCCATCCGCGCCGAAGCCCCCGACCTGATGGTGGTGGACCTTCACCTGCCGGAGATGGACGGCATCCAGCTCATGCAGGCCGCCCGCACCATCGGGCAGGACACCGAGTTCGTCTTCGTCTCGGGCACCGGCACCATCGAGTCCGCGGTGGAAGCCATCAAGCAGGGCGCCTACGACTTCATCGAGAAGCCCTTCGACCGGACCGGCCTGGTCAAGGTGGTCCGCAAGGCGCTGGAACGGCACCGGCTGCTCCGGGAGAACCGGGAATTGCGCCACCGTCTCGAGCAGCTCTCCGACGGCGACCACGCCTTCACCTCGCAGAACCGGCGGATGCGGGACGTCCTGGACCTGGTCCGCCAGGTGGCGCCCACGTCGGCCACGGTTCTGGTGGTGGGGGAGAGCGGGACGGGAAAGGAGCGGGTGGCGGAAATCCTCCACCGCCTGAGCAGCCGCCGCCAGAAGCCCTTCATCAAGATCAACTGCGCCGCGCTTCCGGAGACCCTCCTGGAGTCGGAGCTGTTCGGCTACGAGAAGGGGGCTTTCACGGACGCCCGGGAGAGCCGTGCGGGGCGCTTCGAGATGGCCTCGGGCGGGACCATCCTCCTGGACGAGATCGGCGAGACCAGCCCCGCCATGCAGGTGAAGCTCCTGCGGGTGCTCCAGGAGCACGAGATCGAGCGGCTGGGCGGGGGGAAGACCCTCCCCGTGGACATCCGGGTCATCGCCTCCACCAACGCGGACCTCGAGTCCCTGGTGAAGGTCGGGAAGTTCCGCCAGGACCTCTACTTCCGCCTCAACGTGATCTGCGTCTCGCTGCCGCCGCTCCGGGAGCGGACCGAGGACATCCCCTTCATGGCCCGCGCCTTCCTCAACGACTACGCCGCCAAGAACGGCCGCCCCGGCATGACCCTCTCCAACGAGGCGATGGAACTCCTGCTCCGCTACCCCTGGCCGGGGAACATTCGGGAACTCCAGAACGTCGTCGAGCGGGCGGTGATCGTGGCCCGGGACGACTGCATCCTCCCCCGGGACCTTCCGAAGGGACTGCTGGATCTGGTCGAGGACGACCGCCCCGCCGCCCGCAAGGGCCCGGACGCCCCCCTGGGCGTGGACCGGAGCGACCTCGCGCTGCCGTTCGGGCTCTCCCTGGAGGAGGCCGAGCGCCGGTACGCCCGGGAGACCCTCCGGCGGCTCGGCGGGAACAAGCCCCTGGCCGCCAACCTCCTGGGCGTCAACCTCCGGACGCTGTACCGGAAGCTCTAGTCGAACGGCGTTGATACGCTCCGCCTCAGGCAGAATCTCTGAAATCCGGAATGCAAGGAGGCGACCATGGCCATCGGCGGCAGAAGCACCCTGGGCATCGTTTTCTGGGCGACCCTGCTGACGGCCAACGTGCACGGGGGGCTGGAAGCCGCTCCGGCGCCGGTTGATCCGGCGGTGGTGGAGTCGGTGAAGGAAAACTCCCTGGCTGACCGGGCAGGGTTGAAGGCCGGGGACGTCATCACCGGCCTGGAGGAGCAGGACAACCCCTCGCTCGAAGCGGTCCTCGCTCGCCGGTCGGACTGGGAGAAGGCCGGCGAAACCCGGTTCCGGGTCCGCCGCGGGTCGGAAATCATCCCGGTCAGGCTTCCGCAGGGTGATTGGGGGTTCGAGTTGCGGCCGGTTCTTTCGGAAACGCTGCTGGGCACGCTCAGAGAGGTCCGCCAGGCGCTGCGGGTGGAGGAAACCAGAGTGGGGGGGCTGGCCCGATGGCAGGCCCTGGCGGACCAGGTGGAGAAGGAAGGCCGGCCCGGCCCGGCGTGGTGGCTCCGGCTGGAACTGGCCAGGGCGCTGCGGGACCTGCGCCGATGGCAGGATGCCGAAAACGTCTGCCGTGGTGTCGCTGAACACGCGCCGGAGTCCGGAGTCTGGCGGTTTTTCGCGCTCCTGTCCCTGGCGCAGACCCTCTCTTCCGCCGGGGCCGAGGACACGGCCGCCGAGATCTTTACCCAGGCCCGAGCCCTGGCCGCGGCCCCCGGCTCGGAGGCCCGGCTGGCCGCCGTGCTCCAGTTGAACAGCCTTTTGGAGCAGCGTCGCGGACGGTTGCCGGAAGCAATGGAACTGGCGGAAAAGGTTCTGGCCATCTGGGAACGGCTTGCCCCGGACAGCCTGGCCTTCGCCGCCGGGCTGACCAACCGGGGTCATTTGTTTCGGGAACAGGGCAATCTGGCCGCCGCCGGGGAATATTTCAAGCGGGCCCTGGCCATCCAGGAACGCCTGGCCCCGGCCGGCACGGAAGTGAGTTCCAGCATCAACGGCCTGGGGCTCGTGGAATGGAAGCGCAGCAACCTGGCGGCGGCCCGGGAACACTTCCAGCGGGCCCTGGAGGTTCAGGAGCGCCTGGCCCCCGACAGCCTCAACGTGGCCTCGTGTCTCAACAATCTTGGCCTCGTGGCCATCGACCAGGGCGACCTGGGGGCGGCCAGGCACTTCCTGCAGCGTGGCCTGGCCATCCGGGAGCGCCGGGTGCCGGGCACTCGAAGGGTCGCCGACTGCCTCGTGAACCTGGGCAATGTAGCCTGGTGGGAAGGCGACTGGGTCACGGCGAGGAAGCATTACCTCCAGGCGCTGGCCATCGAGGAACGCCTGGCCCCCGACAGCCTGTCGGTTGCCGACATCCTCAACAACATCGGGCTGGTGGCGTGGAAACAAGGCGACCCGGCCGCCGCCCGGGTGTACCTGGCGAAAGCCCTGGTTCTCCGTGAGCGTCTGGCCCCCGGCAGCGTGGATTTAGCCAACAGCCTCAACAACCTGGGAGCCGTGGCGGGGGACCAGCAAGACTTCCCGGCCGCGAAGGATTACTTCCTCCAGGCGCTGAGGATCCAGGAGAAGCTGGCCCCCGGCGGCATCGATCTGGCCAGGAGCCTGGAGAACCTGGGTTCCGTGGCCCTGGACCAGGGCGATCCGGTCTCGGCCGTGCCGTATTTCCTGCAGAGCCTGGAACTGCGGGAACGGCTGGCCCCCGGCGGCCTGGACGTGGCCCGCAGCCACAGCGACCTGGGCAAGGCACGGAAAGCCCAGGGAGACCTGGCGGCGGCCCGGGAACATCACCGAAAGGCGCTGGAAATCCGTGAACGCCTGGCCCCCGGCAGTGTCACCATGGCCGACAGCCTGCAGCAGTTGGCGGAGGTCGAAGGGGCGATGGGGCATCTCCCCCGGCGCCTGGAATTGCTGGAAAAGACCGTGGATACCATCGAGGCCCAGCGGGAAAAGACCGGTGCGGCCTCGGCCAAGGCATCCTTCTCGGCGAACCAGGAGGGGTGTTACACGAACCTGATCGCGGCCTACCTGGAAGCGAATCGATCGGCAATCGCCCTGGAGACCTTGGAACGTTCCCGTTCACGGGCGCTCCTGGAAATGATCTCCTCCCGGAGCGTGGACCTTCAGGGCGAGGTCCCCGGCCCCTTGCTGGACCGGCGACGGGACCTGGCCAGGCGGCGGACCTTCCTCTACAACCGACTCGCCCAGGCCGATGCCCAGACCGACTCCGGGCAGATCGACGCCTGGCGTTCCGAACTCTTCATGCTTCCCCAGGAGGAGGATGCCCTGGCTGAGGAAATCCGGCAGGCATCTCCCCGCTTGGCCGCCCTGGAGTACCCCAAACCACTGGGGTACTCCGGCATCGTGAAAGCGCTGGAACCGGGCACCCTGCTCATCGCCTACGCCGTGGCGGAAGAGCGGACCCACCTGTTTGCGCTGCTCCGGTCCCGGTCGGGGAAAGCCTCCCTCCGAACTGCCATCCTGCCGGTGGGACGGGGAGAGATCGAGCGGCGGGTTCGCCTGCTGCGTTCGCAGTTAGGGTTGAATGCGGCCTCGAGAGCGGATTCTCAGGCCTGGAAAAAAAGCGCGGAGACCCTGTTCGCCCTTCTCCTGGCGCCGGCCGGCCGGGAGATCGCCGCCTGCAAACACATCCTCCTTCTTCCCGACGCCGCCCTTCACCTGTTGCCCTTCAGCGTGCTCACGCCGTCCGAGAAGCAGCGGCCGAGGGATTGGCGGCCAAACCCCTCGGCCTCCAGAAACCCTTGTCCGTCCAGCCTTCCCTGACGGTGTACGCCAGCTTGCAGGCCGACCGCCCGCGTTCAGCCACCCCGGGTGAGGCCACCTGGGCCGGCTTCGGGGATCCCCTCTACCCGGTCGGGGACCCTGACGGCGGCAGGGAGCCGGTCAACCCCGCCGACGGCGGGTTCCTCCTCCAACCACTCCCCGGGACAAAGGAGGAGGTCCTGTCCATTTCCGCCCTTTTCGGCGGCCCCCGGTCCAGGGTGTTTCTGGGTGGGGAAGCCAACGAGGACGCCGTGCGAACGCTCCCCGGGGAGACGAAATACCTCCATTTCGCCTGCCACGGGCTGATTGACGCCGATTTCCCCATGAACTCCGCCCTCGCCCTCTCGCCCGCGCCATCTTCGGAACCTCTCGATGCCGCCTCCCGGGACGATCACCGGCGCGACGGTTTCCTCCAGGCCTGGGAGATCATCCAGGATCTCCGGCTGGACAGCGAGTGCGTGGTCCTTTCGGCCTGTGAAACGGGCCTGGGAAAGGTGCTCGGAGGCGAGGGGATCATGGGTCTGTCCCGGGCCTTTTTCTACGCCGGGGCCCGGAGCGTTGTCGTCTCACTCTGGCCCATTTCCGACGAGTCCGCCCAGTGTTTCATGGAAACGTTCTACCGGGAGATTCTCGCCGGCGCCCCGCGCGATGTCGCTCTCCTGCGTGCCCGGGCCCGGTTGGCCCGGGAAGGGAACTACGCCCATCCCTTTCACTGGGCCGCCTTCGAACTGCACGGCCGCCGAGACTGAACCCCCGGTCAACCGGCATGGATGAACCGAAAAACATGAAATAGTTCAACGTGGCGTAAATTGCGCAGCACGTCCGGGCCAGACCCGCTCCGGCAGTCGTGGAAGTTCTCAGTAAAGTTCGCGAAGCCAGGACCGCGCCGAACGCAGGGTCACGTTCCCCTCCGTGAATTCCCGCTTGAGGTGACGGACGACCTGGATGCCCCGCAAACCTTACTTTCCGCAAAAGTGCAGCAGATGCGGCGCACGGTTGGTCTCCGTCCGCTTCGCCTCCACGAGGAACTTCGGCTGGTCGTTCTCAACGTGGCAGAAATCGACCTCGCGCCCGTCCCGGATCTTCAGGTAGTGGAGGGCCGACCGGGTCCCCTTCAGGTCCTCGTCGGCCACCGCCTGCTTGAGAAGGGACAACGCGACGACTTTGCGGAATTGTCAAGGCAAAACCGCCTTCGCTTGCGGTTCTGCCTCGCCCCCCCCGAAGGCCGTTCAGGCATTGACGCCCGTTGGGTGGGCCTGCGGGCCGATGGCGCGCCGCAGGACGTCCTGGACGGAGTCCACGTAGGTGAACTCCATCCCCTCCCGGACGAAGTCGGGGAGTTCCTCCACCTCCTTGCGGTTGATCTCGGGGAGGATCACCGAGCGGATGTCTGCCCGGCGGGCCGCCAGGACCTTCTCCTTGACGCCCCCGATGGGCAGGACGTCGCCCCGCAGGGTGATCTCCCCCGTCATGGCCACCTGCCGGGAGACGGGCCGGTTGGTGCAGACGGAGATGAGGGCCGAGGCGATGGTCACGCCCGCCGAGGGGCCGTCCTTGGGCGTGGCGCCCTCGGGCACGTGGATGTGGAAGTCGTGCTCGTCGAAGAAGGTGTCCTCGATGCCGTACTCGGCGGCGTTGGCCCGGGCGAAGCTGTGGGCGGCCCGGGCGGACTCCTGCATCACCTCCCCGAGCTTTCCGGTGAGGAGCAGGTTGCCCTTGCCCTTCATGGCGATGGCCTCGATGAAGAGGATGTCGCCGCCGGTGGGGGTCCAGGCCAGCCCCATGGCGATGCCGACGCGGTCCTTGTTGAGGAGCTTCTCCCGCGGGATCTTCTCGGCGCCCAGGTACTCGTGGACGTTGGCCTCCGTCACCCGGACCTTGACCGACTCCCCCCGGGCCACGCGCTTGGCCGTCTTCCGGCAGACCTTGGCGATCTCCCGCTCCAGGTTGCGCAGGCCGGCCTCCCGGGTGTAGCCGCCGACGATCCGGAGGATGCCGTCGTCGGCAAACTTCAGGGTCGTGCCCTTCAACCCGTTTTCCTTCAGTTGTTTCGGCACGAGATAGCGCTTGGCGATGTGGAGTTTTTCCTGCTCCGAATACCCGCTCAGGTGGATCACTTCCATGCGGTCCAGGAAGGCCGGCTGGATGGTCTCCAGCATGTTGGCCGTGGTGATGAACATGACGCTGGAAAGGTCGAAGGCCACTCCGAGGTAGTTGTCGCGGAAGGAGAAGTTCTGTTCGGGGTCCAGCACCTCGAGGAGGGCGGAGGAGGGGTCGCCCCGGAAATCCATGCCGATCTTGTCCACCTCGTCCATCATGAAGACGGGGTTGCGGGTGCCGGCCTGGTGGATCCCCTGGACGATGCGGCCCGGCATGGCGCCCACGTAGGTCCGCCGGTGCCCCCGGATCTCGGCCTCGTCGTGAACGCCGCCCAGGGAGAGCCGGACGAACTTCCGGCCGAGGGCGCGCGCGATGGACCGCCCCAGGGAGGTCTTCCCGACGCCGGGGGGGCCGACGAAGCACAGGATCGGCCCCTTGTGGCCCTGGGCGATCTTGCGCACGGCCAGGTGCTCGATGATGCGTTCCTTGATCTTCTCCAGGTCGTAGTGGTCGGTGTCCAGGATCTTCTGGGCCTTGTCGAGGTCCAGGTTGTCCTTGGTGTGCTTGCTCCAGGGGAGGTTCACCATCCAGTCGAGCCAGGTCCGCTGGGTGGCGGCTTCCGCCGACTCGGGGTGCATCTTCTCCAGGCGGTTGATCTGCCGCTCCACCTCCTCGAGGGCCTCCTTCGACATCTTGGCGGTGTTCGCCTTCTGGCGGTAGGACTTGATCTCCTGGGCGAACTCGTTTCCCTCGCCCAGTTCGTCCTGGATGGCCTTGAGCTGCTGGCGCAGGTAGTACTCGCGCTGGGAGCGGTCGATCTCGTCCTTGGCCTGGGCGTTGATCTTCTGCTGCATCCCCAGGAGTTCGATTTCCCGCTGGAGCATCTCGTTGACGCGCTGCAGGCGGCGGATCGGGTTGATGACGGAGAGGACCTCCTGGGCGTCCTTGACCTTGAGTTCGATGTTGGCGGCGGTCAGGTCCGCCAGCCGGCCCGGGTCGTCCAGGTTCGAGATGATGGCCATGATCTCGGTGGAGATGTTCTTGCCGAGGTTGCCGGCGTTCTCCACCGCCGCCTTGACGTTGCGGATCAGGGCTTCGACCCGGATTCCCGCCGGTTTGGCGTCGGGTTCCCGGACGGCCTCCAGCCGGGAGAGGATGAAGGGGCCGGAGAAGTCGGGCTCGACGATGCGGGCCCGCATCAGCCCCTGCACGAGGATCCGGAGCCTCCCGTCCGGCAGCTTGAGCATCCGCATGATGATGGCCACGGTGCCCATGGGGTACAGTCCGTCCTCCCGGGGCTCGTCCTCCTGGGGGTCCTTCTGGGTGGCCAGGAGGATGAGGCGGTTCTGGGATAGCGCCGAGTCCACGGCCTTGATGGAGGATTCCCGGTTCACGTAGAGGGGGACCACCATGAAGGGGAAAACCACCACGTCCCGGAGGGGAAGCAGCGGCAAGATGCCCGGGATCTGGACCTGCCCCTCGGACGATTCCACCGGGTTTCCGTTGTTCTGTTCCATTGTCAGTCCACCTCAGTCCATTTTACGTTTCACTCGTCCGACTCGAACCGGATGGGAACCTCGTAAACGGTTCCCCGCCGGTCGATCAGCTTGGGGAGAATCACCGTCAGGATACCGTTGGCCATGGAGGCGGTCACCGACTTGGGGTCGATGACCCAGTGCAGTTCCACCTGTTTCCGGAACGACCCGTAGGCTCGCTCCAGGAGCAGGAACCGGACCGCTTCCTTGTTGAGGAAATCCGGCTCCCGCTTCACCCCTTCGACGCGCAGAAACCGGCCGGAGATGCTCACGCGGACATCATTCTCCTGGACCCCCGCCAGGTCCAGCCGGATGACGATCTCCGTCCGGGTCTCGGCGAGGTCCATGCCGGGGGCGAAGGGCTCGGCCTCGAGCTTCGAGAGCTCGTGGGAGAACAGCAGGTCGTGAAGACTGGCGGTGTTCTTGTGGCCCGGTCTGTTACCCATCCTTGACATCCCCGTAAAAGGTACCATCGCCCTCCGGGCGATGGCTCAACCAAAGGCTGTACAAACACTTTCCCGTTCGTTTTCCGACGATTTGCGACCCCGTCGCCCCGACTCCACCCCGGGGGCTCACGCCCGCGACTCGAAGATTTCGCCGATTTCGCGCAGGAACTCGTTGACGTCCTTGAACTCCCGGTAAACGGAAGCGAAGCGGACGTAGGCCACCTTGTCCAGGCCGTGGAGGCGCTGCATGACCTTCTCCCCGATCTCGGCCGTGGGGATTTCCCGGTCGGAGTTCTCCTGCATCCAGGCCTCCACGTCCTCTACGAAACGTTCCAGGTCGGACCGGGAGACCGGGCGTTTCTCGCAGGCGCGCATCAACCCCGCCAGGATCTTGCCGCGGTCGAAGACCTCGCGCCGCCCGTCCTTCTTCACCACCACCAGCGGGATCTCCTCGATGCGCTCGTAGGAGGTGAAGCGGCGCCCGCAGGAGAGGCACTCCCGCCGGCGCCGGGTACTGTCGCCGTTGCGGCTCTCGCGCGAGTCCACGACTTTGTCGCCCAGGTGTCCGCAGAAAGGGCATTTCATCGTCAAATCCTCCCCCGGCGGTCCGGCCGCGGGCTTTGCGCGCCCCGGGCCGCACCGTTTTCGGGTCAGGCCACTTCCACGTCCTTGCAGAGGTAGACGTCCTGGATGGCGTTGAGGAGCTTGACGCCCTCCTTCATGGGTTTCTGGAACGCCTTCCGGCCGCTGATCAGGCCCATGCCGCCGGCCCGCTTGTTGACGACGGCCGTTTTCACCGCGTCCAGGATGTCCTGCTTCCCGGCGGCCCCGCCCGAGTTGATGAGACCGATGCGCCCCAGGTAGTTGTTGATCACCTGGTAGCGGCACAGGTCGATGGGGTGCTCGCTGCAGAGGTCGGTGTAGATCCGGCGGTCGAACTTGCCGTAGTCGGACTTGCCCATGTTCAGGGCCTCGTAGCCGCCGTTGCGCTCCGGCATCTTCTGCTTGATGATGTCCGCCTGGATCGTGGCGCCGAGGTGGTTGGCCTGGCCGGACAGGTCGGAGCTGACGTGGTAGTCCTTCCCCTCGATCTTGAAGGCGTTGTTCCGCAGGTAGCACCAGAGCACCGTCCCCAGCCCCAGTTCGTGGGCGGCCTGGAAGGCTTCCGAGATCTCGACGATCTGCCGGCCGCTCTCGTCCGAACCGAAATAAATGGTCGCCCCCACCGCCACGGCGCCCAGCTCCCACGCCTGCTCCACGGAGGCGAAGAGGATCTGGTCGGCCTTGTTGGGGAAGGTGAGGAGTTCGTTGTGGTTGATCTTGACGATGAAGGGGATCTTGTGGGCGTATTTGCGGGCCACGGCGCCCGTGACGCCCAGGGTGGAGGCCACGGCGTTGCACCCGCCCTCGATGGCCAGTTTCACGATGTTCTCCGGGTCGAAGTACTCCGGGTTGGGCGCGAAGGAGGCCCCGCCCGAGTGCTCGACACCCTGGTCGACGGGGAGGATGGAGACGTAGCCGGTCCCCGCGAGGCGCCCGGCGTTGAAGATCCAGGCCAGGTTTTTCAACACGTTGATGTTGCGGTCCGAAGGCCCGAAGATGCGGTCGATCCAGTCCGGCCCCGGAAGGTGAAGGCTCTCCCGAGGTATCTTGGGGTTGTTGAAACCGAGCAGGTGGTCGGCTTCCGGTCCGAGGACTTCCCTGATCTGGTCGATGGTCATGGTGTCTCTCCTCAGTTGAATTTCCGGTTATTTATTATATGCACGCTATGGCCAATGTCCACCCGGAAGTCGGACGGCCCCGGATATTTTTTGCAAATGCCTACCGTCTGTGATAAAAACGCGGATCGTCACCCCGGAAAACCGCCCGGCGGGCACTGTACGGAAGGTATTATGGAAACGCGAATTGTCAAGGTGCATTTTGAAACCCCCGACCGTTCCACGCTCAAGGCCGTGTCCCGCATGCTGGTGGACGGGGGCGTCTGCGTACTGCCCACCGACACCATCTACGGGCTGCACTGCCGGGCCGACCGGCCCGACGCCGTCCGGGACCTTCTGCAGCTCAAATGCCGCCCCGCGGACAAGCCCATGGTCGTCCTCGTTCCGTCCCCCGACTTTCCCGCGAAGGCCGGCATCCCGGTCCCCCCGATCGCCCGCCGCCTGATGGACAAGTTCTGGCCGGGCCCTCTCACGCTGGTGTTGCCCGACCCCGGCGTCTTCCCCCCGGAAGTGACCGCCGGGCTGCCCTCGGTCGCCCTCCGTTACCCCGGCTACCCGATCCTCCAGAAAATCCTCGAGTACGCCGGTGTCCCCCTCGTGTCCACCAGCGTGAACATCAGCGGCGAAGAACCGCTTCAGACCGTGGAAGAGATCATCCGGCGCTTCGGCGGGCGGGTCCGGGGCATCCTGGACGCTGGGGCCCTCGAGCCGCGCCGTCCCTCCACCCTGGTCTCCCTGGTGGAAACTCCCCCCCGGGTGATCCGGGAGGGGGCCATCCCCGCGTCCTTCATTCACCTCGACCCCGTTGATTCGTGATTTACTTTTTGAGTGAAAGGTGTAATATCGGTCCTGGATCCGGTGGAAAGTGAAACGACCCGCGGGCCCCGGGCCCTTCACCGGCAATGCAGGGAGAAGAAGAGGGAACCATGGCGCTATTCAAGAAGGACCGCAGCGACGAGTCGGTGAACTACCCCATGATGGAGGTGGAAAACGTCGCCCCCGTGGAAACGCGGCGGGCCGCCGCCCCGGGCCCGCAGTCCCCGTCGGGCGGCTCCGTCATCGGGAAGGGCCTCAAGTTCGTCGGGACCATCACCGGGGATGAAGACCTCACCATCGACGGGACTGTTGAAGGCGAGATCAAGACGAGCCGTGTCGTCGCCATCGGCCCCGGGGGCTTTCTGAAGGCGAACGTGCACGGCGAGTCGGTGATGGTGCTGGGGCGCGTCGTGGGAAACATCTCCGCGGACCAGAAGGTCGTCCTCAAGCCCACGGCCAAGGTGGAGGGCAACATCACCTGCGTCAGTTTCGTGGTGAACGAGGGCGCCTCCTTCGAAGGCAACATCAACATGCGCCAGGCCGCCAAGAACCAGGGGCCCCGCCGCAACGAAAGCGAAATTCCCCGGGAAGACGAAGCGATTTCAACCCCCTGACCCGTTTCGAACGATGAAAAACCCGATCAGAGAATTCCGTTTCGTTGCCGTCGTCGGGACGCTTTTCATCTTCGTGGCCTCGATCTCCACTTTCGTCTGGGGCTCGATACGAACCGTCAAGCTCGTCCAGGTCCTCCTGGTGGATTTCGACCGGTTCACCGCGGTGTCCGCCATCGAGGTTCTGGACTCCTTTCTGATCGCCTCGACCCTCCTGCTCTTCGGTTTCGGGCTCTACGACCTCTTCATCGGCGGCCTTGGCCTTCCCGCCGCGCTCACCATCAGGGATTTCCACGAATTGAAAAGCCGTCTCAGCGGCGTTCTCATCCTGCTGATGGTCGTCTTTTTCATCGAGCACTTCGTTCAGTGGAAGACCGGTGAGGATATCCTGCGCCAAGCCGCCGCCCTGTTCCTGGTTGCTGTCGCGCTGATCGCCTTCAACCGCTTCGGAGACACGGAAAAACAGTGAACCGCTCCGGGGCGAAAGACGGACGCTTCCGGGAAATGGGCCGCAGCGGGAAAACACAGTTGAGCGCCGGGACGACCTGCGTGGTCTCCGACGGCCTGAGTTCGCACCGCTCGCACTCCGAGCCGGGGGCCACGCTGCTCATCGTCGATGGGGATTTCCTGCGGTAGCCTTTGCCCGGAGGGCCGGCGGACACCGTAACGCCCGTTCCGGAGCCGCATCGGGAAGCGGCGCCCCCGGCTCACTTGCGGTAGATGAACCGGGCGACGTCGGCCTCGGAGATGATGACCGTGTCGCCGTTCTGCAGGACGGTTTCGGAAACCCGAGGTGTCCCCAGCGCGTTGACAAAGGTCCCGTTGGTGGACCCCATGTCCTGCAGGATCGGCTGGCCGTCGCGGATCCCCACCCACAAATGCCGCTTGGAGACCCGCCCGTCGGGGATGACGACCTGGGCGGAGTTGGCGTCCCGGCCGATGTACACCCCGGCGAGGGAGAGGGCGAAGCGCTGGTCCCGCAGCGGGCCGGAGGTGAAGACGATTTCACCGGGGCTGGCGAAGGCCGGGGGGACCACGATGGTCTTCCCGAAACTGTCGGGGGCCGCCTGCCCGGGGTAACCCATACCAGGGGGCGGCGGGGGCGGGACGGGGGGTTGCGGTTCCACCGGGCCGTACCCCTGCGGGTAGGGGGCTTCGCCGTAGGGGCCTGCCGGGGGATACGGCGGCGGGGGGGACGCGCCGTAACCGGGGTCGGGGTAAGCCGGCGGGGCGCTCCCGTAGGGGGCCTCGCCGTAGGGCGGGTAGGCCTCCGGGGGTTGCTCGTAGGCCTCGTAGCCGCCGTAGGGCGCCTCGGGAGGGACTTTCTTCTTTCTTCCCACGACGATCAGGATGACCACCGTCAGGACGAGGACGAGGCCGCCGCCGCCGATCCCCACCCAGAGCCAGATGTTCTTCGCGTCCGTCGATGAGGCGGTTTCGGCCGTGGAAGCCCCTCCGGACGGCGCCCCGGCGATGGGCTTGTCGCGGCCGGCGCCGATGGCCCTCCGGCACTCCTCCACGAAGCGGCCGGCATCCAGGTGCTGGGGGTAGAGCCGCAGGACCTCCTCGAACTTGGTCTTCGCCGCGGAGAAATTCTCGTTCCAGTAGAAGTTCAGCGCCTCGGTGAAGGCGGCGGTGGAGGGGCTGTCCGTGTTGGTGGTCCCCGCCTGGTGGATGAAGTCCATGATGGCGGTGGAGGGGAAGATGAAGGAGAACCCGCTGACTTCCTGCCCCCCGACGGTGTCCCCCCGGAAGGTGAGCATCCCGATGACCTCCCCGCGGTCGTTGAGGACCGGGCCGCCGGAGTTGCCGTGGGTGGTGGGGGCGCTGATCTGCAGCACCGGGCAGCCGTCCTCGAGGGTTTTCCGGGCGGAGACCTTCCCGTCGGTGATGGACGGCTCCAGGATGGAGGCGGAGTCCAGGACGTCGGTGTCCGCCGCAGCCGGAAAGCCGATGACGGTGATGTGGTCCTGAAGCTGGACCTTCTCGAAGTCCCCCAGCTTGAGAACGGGGGCGTTCTGCACGTCGATCTTGATGACGGCGATGTCCTTGCCTTCCCCCACCGGGGCCCCGAAGGACCGGACCGCGAAGGGGAGGTGCCGCTTGTCGGGCATGAGGACCAGGTGGATGTTCTGCGGTTCGCCGTTGACGGTGGTCATGCTCAGGATTTCGCGGCGGATCGCGTCGTTGATGGAGGCGGGGTTGATGGACAGGTCCCGGCAGACCGACTGGACGTACTGGTTGATGAGGGGCTCGAGCGCCTTCTCCCGGTTCCCCATGGTGAATTCTTTCGTGATTTCCACGACGTGGGCGTTGGTGGCGATGAAACCCGAAGGGTTGACGAAGAAACCGGACCCGGAGGCGATGGTGGAGACGGGGTACTGCTTCTGGATCCCTTTCGCTTCCCAGGTGAAGGTGAAGTTGGCGCTGACGCCGTCGATGATGCGGACGACGGAGGGTTTGCAGATGCTCGCCCGCCGCTGCTCGGTGTCCGCGGCCTGGCCGGGGGCCGGGGCGGGCAGGGTGTTCGTGAGGATCGCGAGAAGGAGGATATTTTTCAAGCGCATGGCAACCCCTTGCCGATTCGGGTTTCAGGCGGCTGGCCTCATGCTATCAGGATTCCGCCCCGGCATCAAGCCGCATTTTCAGGCACCCCGCGGCCTTCCGTTCGAACGGCCTCGGCACAGCACTTTCGCAAGGGAAAAAGTTGGCATGATCTAACCCCGCACTGATCGGGCTATCCGCTCGCGGAACGCCCGGGGTCACCTCACAAATCATTCTTGCAATATCAAGTTCCCTCTTGACTAGCCCCAAAACTTACAGTATATTCCATGTAAGATAGGAGGTCGCCATGGATTCTGACAACAAACTGCTCGGTTTTCGCAGCCAGTTGGCCCGCAAACTCCCTCAATTCCGCGAGATGTTGCCCGGCTCGCTCATCGTCAGGCAGCTGACGTGCGGCAAAGC
>JAGNHB010000048.1 GCA_018001935.1 Acidobacteriota bacterium | reverse complement strand
CTCCCGCCCCCGTCCTGTCTTGTGCCCCCGCCCCGTCTCCCGCCGCCGTCCTGTCTTGTGCCCCCGCTCTTCCGTTCCCATAACTCCCATAATTCCCATAATTCCCATCGCTCCCACCCCCCCCACCCATCACTTCCCCTGCTGCCCGAACCCCGAAGACCCCGATCGCGGCGAGGTCCCCTCCCGCATTGACAGCCCGGCTCCTTTCGGGTATGGTGGGCCGACACCGACCGAGGAGGAAACGCATGTTCAAGGTCAACGAGTATTTCGGCGGAAACGTCAAATCCATCGCCTTCGCCGCGGCGGGCGGCCCGGCCACCGTGGGGGTCATGGCCCCCGGCGAATACGAGTTCGGCACCTCCACCCTGGAGATCATGAAGGTGGTCTCGGGGGAACTGGTGGTGAAGCTCCCCGGGAGCGAGACCTGGGAGACCTTCGCGGCCGACGCCGAGTTCACGGTGGCCGCGGGCGTGAAATTCCAGCTCCGGGTGGCGGTGGACACGGCCTACCTCTGCCTCTACCGCTGACGGAGTGCGGCCGCCGGCTGTCGAGCGGCCGCTTTGTCGCGACCCCGGCTTCACCGGGGTGCATCCGGGAGGATTGAGCCGCGCAAGCTGAAGCTTGTGCCACCACTTCGGGCTCGCTGCCGCAGGCCTGAGACGTCCCTGCCATGATCAACGTCAACGATACCCTGGAACTCCCCGACGACGCCGTGGAGCTGTCCGCCTCGCGAAGCGGCGGTCCCGGCGGCCAGCACGTCAACAAGACCAGCACCCGGGTGACCCTGCGCTTCGACGTGGCGGGGAGCCCCCACCTCGGCGAGGCCCAGCGCGCCGTCCTCCGGGAGCGGCTGGCCTCCCGCCTGACGGTGGAGGGCGTCCTGGTCCTGCACGCCTCCGAGTTCCGGAGCCAGCACCAGAACCGGGAGGGCGTCCTGGCGCGCTTCGCCGCCCTCCTGGCCGCGGCCCTGCGCCCCCGCCGGCCCCGCCGGGCCACGGCCGTGCCGCGGTCCTCACGGGAGGGGCGCCTGGTGGAAAAGCGCCGCCGCGCCGCCGTCAAGGCCGGCCGTCGGAGGGAAACCCCGGAGTGATTCCCGCCGCCGTCGCGGGCTTTTAGCGCCCGGACCGGCCGGCCGTTTCCCGCGGCCGGGTTCGGCACTTTCCACCGGCCCTGTCGGACGGATCGGTCGGATCCGACCGATCCGTCCGATCCGTTTCCGTGTTCACGGGCGGCGCCCCCCCGAAACTGGTCTTTTTTCCCAGTCGATCTGGGGTTTTTCTCACTACCGCGCCGCTTCCCGTCCCTTTACACTGATGTCAATGGGAAAGCTCTTTCCGGGCCATGATCGCAGCCGCCGACCGGTTTGGGGACCGGCCGGGCGATGCCGGCAGGAAGCATCCCAGATCATTTCATTTTCAAGGAGTTGGTTATGCGTCACGCCGGATTCACCTGGAAGCGATGCGTTTTCACGGTGCTCACCCTGGCCCTCCTCCCCTCCCTCCTCCACGCCGCCTGGCTGCGGAATGTCCCGGTGACCCTCGAACAACCCGACGGCAAGGTCGTCCACTGCTTCGCCAGCGGGGACGAACACCTCAACTGGCTGCACGACGCCCGGGGCCACATCATCGTGCAGCACCCCGAGAACGGGTACTACCTCTTCGCCGCCCTGGTGGACGGAGCGCTGCAGCCCACCGACGCGGTGGTGGGCGACAGCCGCCTGAAGGACCGGGACCTCGAGGCGGCGGGCGTCCGGCCTTTCGCGATCAGCGAGGTCACGGCGCGGCCGGCCATGGGCGCCAAGTTCGCCTCGGGCTCCCCCTGGCAGCCCGCCCAGATCATGGCGGCGCCCAAGACGGGGACCCTCAACAACCTGGTCGTCTACATCCGCTTCAGCGGGGAGGCGGAGTTCACGGACACCCGGGCCTTCTACGCCGACCTGTTCAACAAGAGCACGGCCGGCTCCAACTCCATGATCAATTATTTCAAGGAGGTGTCCTACAACACCCTGACGGTGAGCACCACCTTCTACCCCACGACGGCGGGCGCCACGGTGGTGTCCTACCAGGACGCCTACGCCCGCTCCTACTACCAGCCCTACAACGCCACCACCAACCCCGGCGGCTACAAGACGGACGCCGAGAGCACCGCCCGTGAGCACGCCCTCCTCAAGCGGGCCGTGGACGCCGTCGCCTCGCAGGTGCCCTCCGGGCTCGTCATCGACGGGAACAACGACGGCCAGGTGGACAACGTCTGCTTCATCATCAAGGGCGACCCCGGCGGCTGGAGCGACCTGCTGTGGCCCCACATGTGGTCGCTTTACAGCGTCAACGCCACCATCAACAACAAGCGGGTCTACACCTACAACTTCCAGCTCCAGAACGCCCTGAAATCCAGCGGGGTGGGGGTCCTGTGCCACGAGATGTTCCACTCCATCGGCGCCCCGGACCTGTACCACTACTCCTACGACGGCCTCGTGCCGGTGGGCCCCTGGGACCTCATGGAGCAGGACGCCAACCCGCCCCAGCACATGGGCGCCTACATGAAGTTCCGCTACGGCAACTGGATCGCCTCCATCCCCGAAATCACCACCAGCGGCACCTACGTCCTCAACCCGCAGACGTCCTCCACCGGGAACTGCTACAAGATCAAGTCGCCCAACACCACCTCCCAGTACTTCGTCCTGGAGTACCGCAAGCGGAGCGGGACCTTCGAGGCGGGCCTCCCCGGGGACGGCCTGCTGATCTACCGGGTCAACACCGCCGCCGACGGGGACGGCAACGCCGACGGCCCGCCGGACGAGCTCTACCTCTATCGCCCGGGCGGCACCACCTCCGCCAACGGCACCGTCACCAGCGCGCATTTCTCGGAAGGCACGGGCCGCACCGCCTTCAACGACAATTCCAGCCCGGCCTGCTTCCTGGCGGACGGGAGCAAGGGCGGGCTCGATATCTCCGCCGTTTCCACGGCGGGCACGACGATCTCCTTCTACGTGAACGTCGGGGGCGCCAAGGGGATCACCGTGACGGCCCCCAACGGGGGCGAGAGCTGGGCCGCGGGGAGCCAGCAGCAGATCCGGTGGACCGCCACCGGGCTCACGGGCAATGTCACGATCGACCTGTACAAGGGAGGGGTTTTCAAGCAGAACATCGGGTCGGCCACCGCGACCGCCGGGTCCTTCACCTGGTCGCTGCCGGCGACGCTGGCTGCGGGGACCGACTACAAAGTCCGCATCTACCAGGGGAGCGTCACCGACGATTCCAACGGGGCGTTCACCGTCACCACCCAGCCCGTGACCACGCTGGCCGCCGCCCTCGACAACGCCGCGCTCGCCTGGACCACGGGCGGCAACTCCAACTGGGCCGGCCAGACCGCCGTCTCCTACTACGGCGGCTCGTCCGCCCGCAGCGGGCTGGTCTCGCACAGCCAGAGCACCTACCTGCAGACCACCGTCACCGGCCCCGGCACCCTGTCCTTCTACTGGAAAGTCTCCTCGGAGTCGGGGTACGACTACCTCAGCTTTTACGTGGACGGGGTCCAGAAGGACCGGGTCAGCGGGGAAGTCAACTGGGCGCTGAAGAGTTATGCCCTGGCTTCCGGCACGCACACCCTCAAGTGGACCTACGGCAAGGACGGTTCGGTCAGCGCCGGGTCCGACGCGGGCTTCGTGGACAAGGTGACCTGGTCGGCGTCGGCGACCCCGGTCATCACCGTCACGGCCCCCAACGGCGGCGAGAGCTGGACCCGCGGGTCGTCCCAGACCCTCCGCTGGACCGCCGTCAACGTGACGGGCACCGTGACCCTCGACCTCTACAAGGGCGGGGCGTACCTTCAGAACCTGGGCACCGCGACCGCCGCCGCGGGCTCCTTCGCCTGGACCGTCCCCACGGGCCTCACGGCGGGGTCCGACTACAAGGTGCGGGTCTACCAGGGCGCCACGTCCGATTACTCCGACGCCTACTTCTCCGTCACCAGCCCGGCCGGGATGACGCTGGCCGAGGCCCTGGACTACGCGGGCGTGGTCTGGAGCACCGGGGGCGGCGCCACCTGGGCCGGCCAGACCACCACGTCCTACTACGGCGGCGATGCCGCGAAGGCGGGGACCGTCGGCAACGACCAGAACAGCCTCCTGCAGGCCACGTTCGCCGGGCCGGGGACCGTGCGTTTCTGGTGGAAGGTGTCCTCCGAACAGGACTACGACTTCCTGGCCCTGTACATCAACAACCAGCTCTACGCCTACATCAGCGGTTCCACCAGCTGGGCGCAGAAGGCCTACACGCTGCCGGCCGGCAACTACGTGTTCCAGTGGTACTACATGAAGGACGAGTCCTATGCGAGCGGCTCCGACACCGGCTGGGTGGACAAGGTGGAGTTCATCCCCTCGTCACCGGCGCCGGCCTGGGGCTCTGCCGGGGAAGAGGTGGCCCCCGAGATGCCGTGGCAGATCTCTTCCGACGGTGTCAATCCCGGCACTCCGGAACGACGGGACACCGAATGAACTGAATTGGAAACCTTCTGAAGTCACAACCCTGCGGGGACGGCCATCCGTCCCCGTTTTTTTATCTCCGCAAAAACACCCGCGCAGGCTGAAGCCCAATGTCACTGGCTTTTCGCTTCGTTCCAGCATGAAAGTGTCGGGCACCGGAGAGGTTCAACCCCGTTGCGTCAGTCTATTGTTTGCTCACTCAAGGGATGTGTAATTCTATCCCGCAGGGATAGAAGAGATTAGCCGGCGGGTGCTCCCCCGGCAGGGGGTGCTCCCGCCGGGGAGGCCGCCGTTATCCCTGAGGGCGCCCTGGAGGGGAGCCGGATGTCCTGCGGGCAATTTTCCTGCGCCGCCTCCGGGGCGCATTGAGGTTCCCACGGGCCGTCCCGGCCCGGGCGGGTGTGGATCTGTAGAGGGTCGAGGTGCGCAAGACCCGCGCCGGGACGGCGCGTGCGACCCGGGACGGCGGATGCGAACAGGTTGCTTGAGGGGGTGGGTTGAAAGCGGCAGTTCGAAGACTTCCCGAGCCAGAACCCCTGGCTGAGCGTCACGCGGTGGAGGGGTTGCTCATCGGAGAAGGAGTCGGGGAAGCCCGATCCCATGGTGAAGCTGCCGGCCGTGACCCGAATCAATGGGAGGACGACGTGGACGACCCGCTTCCCGAACAGGGGGCCGAGGTCCACGGTCCCTTCCAGAACCGCTTCCCGCTCCCTGGCCCCGTCGGTGTTCAGCCGGTTTTCCCGGTCGAATCGGGGCACGATCACCCCCCGTGCCGGCGCCAGAACTCGGCGGGGCTCACAATTGGATAACGGCCGGCCAGAGCCAGAAGATCGGCATCGCCGGTGACGAGGTAGTCAGCCCGGGACGCCAGCAGGGTGCCGAGAACCGGGAGGTCATCCCCGTTTCGGAGATCGCCGTTCTCGGCTTGGACCGGCTCGATCAGGTCGGCCTCGAAGGCGAGGATGTCCAGGAGGTCCTCGAAATCGGAGGGGCCCCAGTTCAGACGGTGATTCAATCGCGGCAGGACCCTCGACAACTCATCCAGGATGAATCGGGAGAGGATGACTTCGATTCCGCCTTGTCGCCAGGTCTCCAGAATCCGGCCGGGGATACTGCCGGGATAGGCCAGACCCGACACGAGTACGTTGGTGTCCAGAACCACACGAAGAGCGGACACGGTCAACGCCTCGGCCGACCGGCGTGGCGGGCCTTCGATTCAGCTCGGACAGCCGCAGCCGCCTGTTCGATTTCCCGTGTCCCTTCATCGGCCGGGACATCCGCGAAAGCAGCGGCCAGACGAGAGGCAAGAGCGTCGAAGCGCTCGCGCATGCGACGGATCCGCTCGAAAAGGGCCGAATCGATCAGAACCGCCACCGGTCGCCCGTCCTTGCTGATGACGATGCTGTCGTGGCGGTATTGGACCTGGTTGATCATTTCCCCCAGGTTCTGCCGGAACGTGACGGCATTGGTTTCGGTGACCATCGAAGCCTCCATAATGTTCATCATGATCATTATGATCTAAAGTCAGCGGATCGTCAATGCATTTGCAGACTCCTGCCCCGAGACAGAGGACAGGAGTCTTGTCAACATATGTTTGCAAACGGGAACATTTCTTTGAATCGGGTTTCTACTTGTGGAAAGCGATTTCGAATCTCTTCCGCTTCGGTGGAAGAAATTTTGCAATCTTCCGGAGGCGTTCCTCTTTGATAGGCAATCGCAAGCAGTGCCGCCTTTGCTTCAATTGGAAAGGGCCAATCGGGCACAAAACCGATCACTTTGAAAATCCGGGTCATGGGTCCGTTGAAATCGAGCAAATCCACAAGCAAAGGCGAAACTTCAGAACTCATTACAAGGACGGACTCCACCCATCGGTGGAATTCGTTCAGCGTGATCGCTCCATGGAAGAGGCAAGCCACCGCGAAACCCAATTCGGACGAATCATTCCTGTTAAAACCTTTCATCAGTATCTCCCCGGACGGTTCCGCTCCATTACAGGTTTTTTTCCAAAGCGGCAGCTCGAGGACTTGCTGTCGCGCTCTCCAGTTAAACCTTTGCGACGGCGCTCCGGAAGCCTGCGCGCCTTTGCGTCGGCGAAATACAAAGCGGTGCCACGAAGCGTGTCACCGCACTCCAAAGCGGCAGTTCGAGGACTCACTGCCGCACTCCAAAGGGTCACTCCGCCGGGAGGCCGGGGTAGGCGATCATCCGCTCCTGGTCGGCCGAGAGGAGGAGGGCGTCCCCGATGAGGCCCCCCGACGCCTCCACGGCGATCCAGGCCAGGTCCGGAACCGTGGGGAACAGCGTCGCCGCGTCCACCTGGAGCTGGGCCCCGGCCGCCAGCGCGGCCGGCCAGGCGCCCCGTTCCGTACCGTCGGCGGCGAAGGCGCGGACCTGCACCTCGACGGGCAGCCCCGAGACGTTGGTCAGCCGCAGGCGCGTGCTGTTGCCGCCTGAGGTTCGGACCAGCGGGAAGACCAGTGTCCGGGCCGGCCACTCCTGGGCCGGCAGGCCGTCGAAGCGGAAGGGCCCGCCCCGCGACAGGAACAGCTCGAAGCCGAGGACCCGGCGTACCGCGGAGGCCTTGAGGTAACTCCCCGCCGGGTACTCGGCGCCGAGGACCGCCCAGATTTCCCGGGTGACCTGCTGCATGGGGTTGAGGCCCCAGTAGCCGGCGCCGATCCGCTCGCCGCCGGCACTGAAGACTTCGGCGGTGACGGTGACGGGCTCGGCGTCCAGGTTCACGAAGGTGACGCCGGTGTACCAGGCGGCGTTGTCCGGGACCTCGTTGTAGTAAAGGTGGTAGGGGAGGAGGTCCTCGCCGTTCAGCGGCGGAACCGGCGAATCCGGGAAGTGGGCGGCCAGGCCCGCGAGGCCGTGGTCGTCCCACTTGCCGAAGAGTTCGAAGCCCGTCAGCGGGCCGTCCGCCGCCACCCGCATGAAGCGGATGGCCCCGGGGTCGCCGACGCCGGGAAAGGCCTCGCCCACCAGCCGGACGTACTTCCCCCGGGCCGGGATCGGCACGGTGACGGCGCCCAGCGGGGCGCCGTCCTCGGAGAAGGCCTCCAGGACGGCCTGCACGTTTTCCGTCCCCGGGTTGACCAGCGTGATCCCGGTGTAGTAGGAACCGCTGCCCGCCGGGGAGACGTAGACGTAGGGGAAGACCAGCCGGGGCCACGCGTCGGGCCCGATGGGCAGGGCGGTCGCCGCCAGCCCGTCGCGGGTGCCGAACTCGCAGAGCCCCCGCAGGGTCGCCAGCGGGATCACCCGGACCCACAGGTCGTGCGCCAGGCTTTCCGCCGAGAAGAGGCTCGCCGCGTCGGCGGAGAAGAGCCCGCCCGGCGGCAGCGCCGGGACCGGCACCGTCTCCAGGAGGGCGCCCCCGGCGTCGAAGGCCTCCAGGGTCGCCCCGCCGGCGCGGTCGCCGGTGTTGAGGAGGTGGATCCGCGTCCACCAGAGGTCGGTGGAGGCCACGTGGGCGCAGAAGACGGGCCGGGAGATCTCCTGGACGAGGGTGTCGGAGCCGGAGGCGTTGAAGTTGCCGTCGCCCGCGTAGGACGCGGTCATCGGGTGCCGGCCCGGGGCGAGGTCGTCAGTGGTCCACGCGGCCGAGCCGTGGTCGAGGGTGAGGGTCTGCAGGAGCTCCGGGCCGTCCCGGAGTTCCACCGTCCCCGTGGGGACGCCCGCCCCGGGGGCGACGGCGGCGACGCTCACGGTGAAGGTCACCGCGTCGCCCGTCTCCGCGGGGTTGCGGGAGGACGCGAGGGTCGTGGCGGTGTCGGCCTTTTCCACGGTCTGCACCGCCTCGGGCGAGACGCTGGGGTTGAAGGAGGCGTCCCCCTCGTAGTGGGCCGTCAGGGCGTTCACGCCCACCGGCAGGGACGCCGTGGTGAAGGCGGCCGTCCCGCCGGGGCCCACCGCGATGGCCCCTATGGGCGTGGCGCCGTTCAGGAAGGTGACGGTCCCCGAGGGTGTCCCCGCACCCGGCGCGGTGACGGTGACGGACGCCGTGAGGGTCACGGGCTGGCCGAAGCGGGAGGGGTTCGGCGCCGGGGTCAGCGCGGTGGCCGTGTCGGCCCTGAGGACGGTCTGACCGCCCGCCAGGGTCCCCGTGCTCCCGGCGTAGTTGGGGTCGGCCCCGGGGAGGTACTCGGCGGTGATGACGTGGCTGCCCGCCGCCAGGGTGGCGACCGTCAGGGCGGCCGTAGCGCCCGTCAGCGGGACCGGGGCGGCGAGGTCCGACCCGTCCGAACGGAACTGGACCGAGCCGGTCGGAACTCCCGGGACCGCGGTCACCGTTACGGTGAAGGTCACGGGCTGGCCGAAGACGGAAGGGTTGGGCGCGGCCGCCACCGCCGTCGTGGTCGGGGCCCGGTTCACCGTGTGGGCCAGGGGGGCCGACGCGGAGGGGGCGTGGTTCGGCGTCCCGGCGTAGATCGCCGTCAGGGTGTGGACGCCGCCGGTGAAGGCGGTTGTCGTGAGCGTTGTCGCTCCGCTGCCGTCGAGAGTGCCCGTCCCGAGCGGCATGCCACCGTCATAGAAGGCCACGGTCCCCGCCGGCGTCGGCGTCGGCGAGGTCACCACCGCCGTCAGGGTCACCAGGCCGCCGTAGACGGAGGGGTTGGGCGCCGAGGCGAGGCTCGTTGCGGTGGGGGCGGGGTTGACCAGATGGCTCAGCGGGGCCGAGGCGGAAGGCTGGTGGTCGGAACTGCCGGAATAGGCGGCGGTGAAGACGTGGGGCCCGCCGGGGGGCGAGGGGATGACCAGCACGGCGGTGCCCCCCGCCAGGGGCGACGACCCGAGGACCACGGCCCCCTCGGTGAAGGTGACCGTTCCCGCGGGCGTCCCGGCTCCGGAACCAACCACCGCCGTCAGGGTGACGGCATCGCCATAAATGGAGGGGTTGGGGGCCGAGGAGAGGCTCGTCGTGGTGGGGGCGGGATTTACCACGTGGGTCACGGGGGCGGAGGTGGAGCCCTGGTAGCCGGCGGCCCCGTCGTAGACGGCGGTGAGGGTGTGGCTGCCGCCCGCCAGGAGGGTCGTGGTAAAGGTGGCGGTCCCTCCGGACAGCGGGCCGGTCCCGATCTCGACGGCGCCGTCGAGGAAGCGGACGGTCCCGGGCGGCGGGCCGAAGGCGGAGGTGAGCGTGGCCGTCAGGGTGACGGTATCGCCGTAGACGGAGGGGTTGGGCGCCGAGGCCAGGACGGTGGTGGTGAGGGCCGTGGCGGCGTAGTCCTGGTTCGGCTGGTCCACGGCGACGTTCGCGTAGGACCGGCTGGCCGGGGTGAAAAAGTACCCCGCCAGGGCCGGGGTGACCGTCCCTGTCCAGTCATGGGGCAACACGGCACTGTACAGGCCGGACGCGTTGGTGGTGACGGTCCCCGGCAGGCCGGCCATGGCCACGCTGGCGACCCCCGCGCCGTCCAGGCGGACGGCCCCGGAGATCACGGGGTAGGGGATGACGGTCAGGACGAGGGACCCGTCGGCCGGGCCGGCGCCCGAGGCGTCCCGGATCCGCACCGCCACGGTTTCGGTCACGGCGTTGTCCGGCACCGGGAGGAAGGCGACGTCCGCCAGGGCGGCGTTGACGTCCGCCACGGGCCCGGTGACGACCCACCGCCCCGATGCCGGGTCGTAGGTCTCGCCGTGCCCGCTGCCCGTCGACAGGCTCCCGAGGGACGGGTCCGCCAGGGTCAGGACGGCGGCGATTCGCTCGCAGAAGTCGGCGTCCGTCACGACGATGTCGTCCAGGGGGACGGAGACCGCGCCCTGGAGGTAGGCGTGGCTCTGGTTCGTCAGGGTGGCGGTGGGCGCCGTGTTCAATTTAAGGACGGCCACCCCGCTGGAAAGGCCCAGGCCGGTGACGACCGACGCTGCCCCCGAGCCGTCGAAGCCGACGCGGGCGATGCTGCCGCCGCGGGTCTCGTAGTAGAGCGTTTCGGCCGCGGGGTTTAAGGCTACGTACCCCACCGAGGGCCCGAGCCCCGCGAGGAGGGTCTCCAGGCCGGCGCCGTCCGGGTTGACCCGCCCGATCACCCCGGTGACGGGGTCGGAGAAGCAGAGCTTGCCGTTCCGGTTGTCCAGGGCGAGGCCGAAGGGGCCCCCCAGGCCGGAGGCGAGGACGTCCTGCAGGTCGGTGCCGTCGAGGCGGGCGCTGCGGATGCGACCGTCGGACCGGGTGAAATAGAGCCGCCCCGCCAGCGTGTCGAGGGCGATCCCCGAAGCGCCGGTTTCGAGGAGCACGTCCACGGGGCCCGTACCGTCGGTGTTCGCGTGGTGCACGCCCACGGCATCGGTCCAGTACAGCTTGCCGGCGGCGGGGTCGACGGCCAGGGCCACCGGTGCGGACAGGCCGGTGAGGAGAGTCTCGGGGCCCGTGCCGTCGAGGTTCGCCCGGCGGAGGGCGCCCGCGGCGGGCTCGATCCAGTACGCCTTGGCGCCGGTGCCGTCCAGGGTGACGGCCCGGGGCGCGGCGAGCCCGGAGAGGACGGTCTCCACGGAGGTGCCGTCCGCCTCGGCGCGCTGAAGGGTCCCGGCGGCCTCGTCGGTCCAGTAGAGCTTGTCGGCGGCAGTGGGCCGGACCGTGCGGGTGTTGTCGTCCCCGCGGCACTCGCAGACGGTCCCGGCCGGGTCCGCCTCGGCGGTGAAATCGGCCCCGCAGAGGGTGCAGTCGGGGAGCGTCGCCGAGGCGGGGAAGACCAGGGTCGTGCGGTCGCCCGCGGCCAGCGCGGCCACCGGTTGGTCGGCGAAGGCCAGTCCGGCGGTTGTGCTCAGGCGGACGGCGAAGGGCCCGGCGGGGCCGGTGCCGGCGTTGCGGACGGTGACGGAGGCCGAGCCGGACACGACGCCGCCGTCGCAGTGCAGGGCGCCGAGTTCGATGTCGGTCACGATGAGGTTCGGGAGGGAGAGCGCGACCGGTACGGGCCCGAGGGTGTTGTCGGTGTCGCTGCCTTCGCACAGCACGTTCCCGGGGTCCGCGACGGCGGTGAACTGCGGGTTTGCCGGGTCGCAGTCCACCGGCCAGTTGTCGAAGTAAAGGGTCTGGACGGCCCCGGCAGCCAGCGGCAGGGCCCCGCCCAGGGTGGTGAATGCGGCCGTCCGGGCGTGCCCGTCGTCGTCGGACAGGGCGACGTCGAAGTCGGCGGTCACGGGCGCCGCGCCGGTGTTCTCGATGCGCAGCGCCATCCGGAGCAGACCGTCCGCGGTGCACTGCCCCACCAGGTCGACCAGGCGGAGGTTGGGCGGCCCGTAGGAGGCGGTGCCGGTGTTGTCGTCGGGCGACAGTTCGCAGATCCCGCTGGTGGAGTCCGCGACGGCGGTGAAGTCGAGGGTGGCCGGGCTGCCGTCCGCCGGCCAGCCGGCGAAGGTCAGGGTCTGCGAGGCGCCGGCCGCCAGCGAGGCGACGGTCTGGGTGTCGGTGTGGCCGTCGTTGTCCGCCAGGCTGACGACGACGTTGGACGCGGCGCCGCAGCCGTTGTTGTCGATGACCACGTCGATGGAGAGCAGGCCGTCGGAGGCGCAGGACGGCGTGACGGAGACCACCCGGAGGTTCGGGGAGTTCATCGTGTAACTGCTGGTGGTCTGGTTGTTGGCGGCGGTGCACTCACAGAGTTCACTCTGCGAGTCCACGAGGGCCGTGATGGCCGGGAAGGCGCACACGTACGGCGTGGCCGTGAAATTACGGGTCCAGTTGAAGGTGACGGTGGCGCCGGAGCCGGGGGCCAACGGCAGGATTCCGCCAAGGTCGGCGTTGTAGTGCAGTTCCGAGGTCCAACCCTGGCCGTCGTCCACGCGGAGGTGGAAGTCGCTGTTGACGGCCTGGCCGCCGCGGTTGGTCACGGTCACGGCGAGGGTCCCGGTGACGACGCCGTCGGCCGTGCAGGACGTCGAAGCGACCACTCCCGACGCATCCAGGTCGTTGACGACGAGCTGGCCGGTTCCGGTGTTGTCGGCGCCGTTGCTCTCGCAGACCTGGTTCAGGGCGTCCAGGACACCGGTGAAGTTGACGGTCGCGGGGCTGCAGTCCACGGGCCAGCCGCTGAAGGTCACGGACTGCTGGGTCCCGGCGTTGATCGGCAGGGTCCCCCCCAGGCCGGTGAAAGCCATTTCGAGCAGGTGCCCGTCGTCGTCGGACAGGCGGATCACGAAGTCCGAATTGACGGCGGCGGCCCCGGAGTTCTCCACCTGGAGCCGGACCCGGAAATTGCCGTCCGCGACGCAGGCCGGGGTGACGGCCGCCAGGCGGAGGTTGGGCAGCCCGAGGGAGGCGGTGCCGGTGTTGTCGTCGGGCGACAGTTCGCAGATCCCGCTGGTGGAGTCCGCGACGGCGGTGAAGTCGAGGGTGGCCGGGCTGCCGTCCGCCGGCCAGTTGGCGAAGGTCAGGGTCTGCGAGGCGCCGGCCGCCAGCGAGGCGACGGTCTGGGTGTCGGTGTGGCCGTCGTTGTCCGCCAGGCTGACGACGATGTTGGACGCGGCGCCGCAGCCGTTGTTGTCGACGACCACGTCCACGGACAGAAGGCCGTCGGAGGCGCAGGACGGCGTCACGGAGACCACCCGGAGGTTCGGAAGGGTCATGTTGTAACTGCCCGTGGCCTGGTTGTTGGCGCCGGTGCACTCGCAAATGGCATTGGAGCTGTCCACCTCGGCGGTAAGGCCGGGGAAGGAGCACGTGTAGGGCGTGGCCGTGAAGTCCCGGTTCCAGTTGAAGGTCACGGTGTGGGAGTCGCCGGGGTTGAGGGGCAGGGGCCCACCCAGGTCGGCGCTGTAGAGCTGCTCGGAGGACCAGCCCCGCCCGTCGGCCACCCGGACGTGGAAGTCGCTGCCGACGGCCACGGGGCTGAAGTTGGCGAGGGTGACCGACACGGTCCCGCTCACCGAGCCGTCGGCGCTGCAGGACGCGTTCGCGTTCACCGAGACCGCGGCGAGGTCCGGGAGGCGGTAGGCGGGCGGGAGCGGCTCCGTCAGGCTGTGGCTGCCGCCGGCGCACTCGCAGATCGAACCCGACGGGTCCACCCCGGCGGTGAAGGCGCAGGTCCCGGCGGCGCAGGCCGTCCAGCTCCCGCCGGAAATCGGGAAGGTCGCCCAGGCGTTCGAGCCGGCCGGCACGGTGACGGCCTGGTCGGCGAAGGTCAGCCCGCAGTCGGACGACAGGGTGACCACGGCGTTGACGGCGATGGCGCACCCGGTGTTGTCGACGCGGACAAGGATGGTTCCGGAAAGCTGGTCGCCGGCGCAGGTCACGTTGGTGAAATCGAGGTCGGTCACGCTCAGGACCGGGTTTTCGTTTTTCAGCCAGATGCCGGTCGAGACGTTGTCGCCCTCGTTGCACTCGCAGACCGCGTTCCCCGCGTCCAGGGCGACGGTGAAACTGTAGGAGGAGGGCGGGGCGCAGAAGGTGCAGCCGGGTACCCATGCCGGCGACCAGGCGGGGCCGGGGATGACGAGGTCCAGGGTCTGCCCGGCGGCCAGGGTGGCGGGGCAGGTCCAGGTCCCGGTCCACCCCTTCCCGTCGGAGGCCTGGATCACGAAGGCGCTGCCGGTGCCCCCGTCCCCGGTGTTGACCACCTGGACGGCCAGGCTGCCGGTGAAGATCCCGTCGGACACGCAGGTGACCGAGGGCGTGACGGTCCCGACGGCCAGGTTGGGCAGCCGCAGGGTGGCCGTGGGAGCATACGCCCAGGTGTCGGCGATGCAGACGTAGTCCACGGTGGTGGTGGGGTCGCCGTCGATCGCGTCGCCGGCGGTGCCGCAGCCCCAGATGGCCCGGACGTCGTTCCGCCGCCGGGCGGCGGCGCAGTCGTTGCCCGCGGGATTCAGGGTCCCCGCCAGGGTGAGGACCCGGGAGGCGCCGGGGGCCAGGTTGTTGAACTCCCAGCCCCAGGCCCCGCCGCCGAGGGCCGTCAGGCCGGGGGAGGAGGCCCCCGGGTCCACGGTGATCCAGCTGCCGGGGGTGTCCTCGACCCGGATCACCTGGGCGTTGCCTGCCCCGGTGTTGGTGACGGTCAGGGTCCAGGCCTGCGGGGTGCCGCAGGCGACCTGGGAATCCAGGGGGGCCTGGGTGACGCTCAGGGCCGGGTAAAGCGCCGTGATCTCCCGGCTTCCGGAGGTCTGGTGCTGGGTGTCCCCGCAGCAATCGTAGCAGTAGACGGTGTATCCCAGGTCGGCGGTGGCGTAGCAGTTTGACTGGAGGCGGAACTTCAGCACCAGCGTGTCGTTGCCGCCGGCGGCCTGCAACACGTTGGCCAGGTTGTTTCCCTTGTCGGCGATGTCGTAGAAACGGAGCTGGTTCCCGACGAGGGTCGGGTCGCCGATGGGGGGGGCGGTGCACGTGTCGTCCGTTCCCACGCACGACTCGCTGGAGCCGGCGACGTAGGTCAGGCCGGGGGGGAGGGTGAACACGAGGTCGAGGTCCGTGGCGTCGGTGGGGCCGGTGTTGGCGAGGGTGAACCTCACCTCCGTCCCGTCGTTGCAGGCGTCGATGGACAACGGGGTGAGGCCGACAGAGAGGGTGGCGAGGGCCGGCTGGCGGGTCTCGGTGCGCACGAACTGCACCGGTGCCGGGGCCAGGCACAGGAGGTTGTCGGGCGGGTCAACCCCGGGCTTGGTGGCGGAGGAGCCGTCGGGAGCGCCGCAGCCCCACCACGCCCGCACCGTGTTGTCCAGGTCCGGGCTGCAAGGGGAGGCGTCCGTCGAGGCGACCAGTGTCAGCACCGCCGTGGCGCCGTGGGGAAGGTTCACCAGTTCCCAGGTCGTCACCTGGCCGACGTTGGTGCCGCTGTCCCCCGTGTAGGGCGGATCGCCCACCGAGGCGTTGTAGGTGTAAGCGGCATCCATCGTGTCCTCGACCCAGACGACGGGCAGGGTGTACCCGCTCCGGTTTTCCGCCGTGATCGTCCAGCTGACCGTCTCCCCGCACCCCACCGGGTCGTTGGCCCGGGTCTTGGTCACGCGGAGGTCCGGCGCATGGAACGCCACGGGGAAGACGCTGCCCGGGTTCGTGCTGACCTGCCCGCCGGGGTCCTCGTACTGGGTGGACACCGTGACGGTCCCGCCGGCGAAGGCGCAGGTCGCCGACAGGTCGGACTCGATCTCCAGGGTGTCCCCGGGGTTCAGGACGGCCATCGCCGGGATCTCGGACGAGGTCCAGCGCAGGGGGGAGACGGTGGGGTTGGGGTCGTAGGCGGCGTTCGGCCCGTTCCACGCCCCGGCGTTCAGACGCCAGCGGGTTGTGCCCGGTGTGTAGAGCAGCCCGGCTGGGAGGGTGTCCGTGACCTGGGCGTTGTAGCAGGTGGCCTGCCCGGCGTTCCGGAGGGTGATCATGGCCCCGGGTTGGCCGCAGGCATCGACGGGGGTGGTCACCACGGCGGTGTTCACCAGCAGTGGGGAGGGGATCTCCACCGAGGCGTGGCCCGTGACGGCCGCCTGGCAGTCGAGGGCCAGGCAGCCCCAGGACGCGCCCACGTCCAGGGTCAGGTTGGTGGTGTTCACCAGGAGCGCGTCGAAGGTGATCTCCCGGCGCTCCCCGGGCGCCATCGCGGCGACGGCGACGGTGGCGCCGTTGATGACGCCGCCGCCGTGGTTGAAGCCGGGGGTGACGGTGACGCCGGTCATGTCGTCGACGACGGCGGAGGCGTAAGAAAGCCCGGCGCCCAGGAGGTGGTCCGCCCAGACGTTGTAGGCCGTCCCCGCGCCCCGGTTGGTGACGGTGACCGTCCACCGGACGGAGCTGGCGGTCGCGTAGTAGACCTCCGGGGCGATCTCCACCGCGAGGGCGGCGCCCTGGATCGCGGCGGGGCTCGCGGACGCGGTGACGGCGCAGGTGTTGTCGCTGGTGGCGTCGTCGTGACAGCGGTCGTCGAAATACGCCGCGGCGTCGAGGGTGCCGGTGCCGGTGCACCGCTTCCGCACGTCGAACTGCAGGACGCTCATCTGCCCGGCCCCGTTGAAGCCGTCGGCGAAGGACCAGACGTAGTCGTTACCCACGAGGGCCGGCGTGCAGGAGGTGGGGGAAACGTTCCCGCTGCAGGTGACGGCCGCCGGGTTGACGAGGGCGTAGTTCAAGCCGGACAGCACCAGTCGCACGTCCCGGGGGTTGGCGTTTGTCGAGGCCTGGGTCAGGGCGAGGGTCACGGTCTGCGTCCGGCATTTGTCCATGACCAGGGGGAGGCCCGTCAGGGAGAGGGCCATGGCGGGCGCTTCCACCGAAACGGGGACGACCTCGTAAACGGTACCGTCGACCAGGCACTGGGAACCGCCTCCCGTCATGTGAAGGGCGGACCAGTCGTAGAAGGTCGCGCCCCCGCAGGCGGCGGCGGTGGCCTCGGTGACGGTGAGCCGGTAGGTGACGACCAGGACCTTCGCGTCCACCGACGTGGCGGAGCACCCCGAGAAGTCGAGGGTCAGCGGACCGCCGGGGGTGCTGTCGGTGAGGGTGACGCAACTGGTGACGTCGGAACCGTCGAACAAGACGGAGAGCGACCCGGGCACGTATCGCTGCTGGTGGTCGGCCGTCTCCGTGAACGTCAGGGCGTTGAGGTTGACGCCGGCGCCGGCTTCGAAGGCGTAGGTGTTGGTGTAGGTGATCTCGGCGCACCGTTCCGCCGTCGCCGGAACGGCGGTCTTGCTTGACGTGACCCGCTCGTCGCAGACGATGGCCGCGGTGTGCGACGCCGAGGCGCTGCGCGTGCAGCCGCAGCAGTCCGTGACGTCGGCGTTCACCGCGTTGGTGAAGGTGGTGAAGCAGTAGGTCTCGCACTCGGTGCGGGGGGGCGACTGAAGGACCAGGGTCGTGTTGAGGGAGGCGGGCGGGGTGTAGGTCCAGGTCACGGTCCCGCCGGCGCCGCCCGGCCCGGGGACCCAGGTCCCGCCGCCGGCGTCCACCACGGTGAAGCCCGTGGGGACGGTGTCCGTCACGGTGACGGCCCCGACGCTCCCGCTCCCGCAGTTAAGGCTGCCGCTGAACTGGGACACGACGTTGTACGCCACCATGGCGTCGATGGAGACGACGTCGGGCGCTCCGGAAAGGGTGAGGGTGAGGCCGGGCGCCCCCGTGGAAGAGCCGATCTGGCTCAGTTCGACCGGGGCGGAGAAGACCGCGTCGCACGCGTCGTGGTAGTGCGGCATCCAGAGCAGGGTCCGGGCGAGGTCCATTCCGGCGCACCAGGTCGCGGACTCCAGGGTGAACGTCAGGTCGATGTGCGCCCCCGCGGCGAGGTCGGGGAGTTCGAAGTACCCCCCGGCGTTGTAGGGCACGGACGAGGACGCCACGGTCAGGGGGCTGAAGTCCACGTGCAGCTCGACGTTCCGGGCGGCGCCGTCCCCGGTGTTGGTGACGGTCAGGGGGTGGGGGCCGGAGGTCTCGCAGTAGTTAGGCGTGATGTCCGGTGGCGTGAAGGCGAGGGAGGGGGTCCGGACGAGGCGTTGCACGGCGGCGGTGGCGGTCCCCCCGTCGACGGCGGTGTTGAAGCAGTCGGTGACGAGGTCGCAGCCCCATCGGACGTCGGAGGTGTTGTCGAGGTCGTCGCAGGCGGCCACGTTTGCCGTGAGGTCGAGGGTCACGATCTCGCCGGGGCTGAGGCTCGCCAGTTGCGGGACCTGGGCCGCGCCCCAGTTGGTGGTCTGCCCGGTGTTCGCCCCGGCGGGGGACGAGGACACGTACTGCAGCCCTGCCCCCAGCACGTCGGTGATCACCACGTTCCGGATGGTCCCGTAGCCGGTGTTTTCCACGGTGAGAGTCCAGGTCACGTCCTGGCCGACGGCCCGGGAGACCACGGCGGGGGTCTTCCGGATGGACACGGCGCCGGGGAGGACCTGGACGGCGCGCGAGCTTTCCTCGAAGGACGGCGTGCCGGCGATCAGGTAGTCCGCACGGGCGGCCAGGCTGCCCGAAACGGCCCCGCACCCGGTTTGCAGCGAGATGGAGAGGTTCAGCGTCTGGCCGTTGTCCAGGGTCAGGACCGTGCCGCACACGGAATCGAGGTCCCAGGTCAGCGTGGTCCCGGCAACGACGGGGTTCGCGGTGCAGAAGGGCGGGGCGCCGTTCACGTCGACGGCGGTGGTTCCGGCGAGGTAGGCGAAGCCGCTCAGTCCGGACAGGTTGACGCTCAGGACGAGGTGGGTCAACGGGTTCCCGGTGTTGTTGTGCAGGGAGAGGGTGTAGGCCCTGGACTCGCACAGGTTGATGGTGCCGTCACCGGTGACCGTCAGATCCTGGGCCGCCATGGGGGACAGCGTACCGAGCAGGATCCCAATCCAGAGGCAGAATCGGGTATTCATGACCACCTTCCTCGCGGTATTCTCGTTGCAGTTCCAGGAATGACGCGGTCGCAAAAAACCCGGATTCTAATCTCACAGAGGCACAAAGGCACGGAGAAGAATCATAAGAATTGTTGATTCTGTTGAATACGATTTGCATTTCTCCGTGCCTCAGTGCCTCTGTGAGCGAAAAAGGCGCTTTAGCGGCTGCGTTCTTACCAACATGTAGTCGTTTCCGGTTGCCTTCCCAGGCCACTTTCACCGTGCGAAGTCCCGGAGAAAGCCTTGACTCTTTGCTAGGACATCAAGAATGATTATACGCCGTTTCCCGATGGAACAGGGTGGATTATTCAAACCGGAAACGGCAAGTCAGGTGTTGTCCCGGCCCGGATCAACCGGAATGGAAGCACGGATGGACACGGATAGGCGGAAGAAGGAACGTCGAAATGCACGGAATACACGAACGACGAGTACAGAATTCAGAAAGCAGCAGACAGGAAGCCGGAGGCAGAAGACAAGGCGCCAGGAGGCCTGAGGTGGCGTTCGGCCGGTTCGTGGTGATCGGAGAAGGCGCTTCCCCGTGCCGCGGTGAAAGACATTCCGCAAGCTTTCTCCCGGAGGCGGGGCGACCCGGTGAAGTCAGGCTTTCGTGCCCCTTGGCCGCATCCCCGGAGATCCGTTTTTCTTTGCGAGCTTGGCGCCTTTGTGAGATCCAGATCCGGATCGGCTCTCGCCAAGGCACAAAGCTCGCAGAGGAGGACGGCATCCGCCGCAACTTCCGCCCCCGGCCGACGTTACAAGAGATCGATCCACCTGTCTTGCGCGATTTGGCAACGAGTTTACGTTGAACGAACCTCCGCGGTGTGCCACGAAGCGAGTCACCGCCGTGAAAAACGGGCGGATGCGCCTTTTCGGTTGACACGCCCCGGGGTTTCGATTACGTTTTATACTGCATCATTGAATCGGGGGCGGAGTCGCCGGGGAAGGGGTCGAATGCCGGCCCGGCGTGCGCACAAGTTCCGTGGAGGGGTCAGTGAAGCGTGAGAGGGATGAACACCCCTCGCGCTTCGGGCATCAGACTACCGTGGGCCGGGCGCGGAATTTGCCGAGCAACCTGGGACCTGGGTTCGCAAAAGCCCGGATTCGGCGCTCACAGAGGCACGGAGGCACGGAGAGGGACCATAAGGATTGTTGAATCTATTAAATACGATTTGCATATCTCCGTGCCTCTGTGAGAGTAAAGGACTTTTTACCACGGCGTCAAACTTGCTTCACCAACAAGGAGAAAACATGAGCTTTACCTTCACGACCCACGAACTGCGGCGGCGCGGCGAGCGTTTCCAGGAGGCGCTGCGGGCGGACGGCCTGGACGGGGCCGTGATCCTTCAGCGCGCCGACGCCGTCTACCTCTCGGGGACGGCCTTCCAGGGAGCTGTCGTCGCCCCCGCGGAAGGCGACCTCCGCCTGTTGGCCTGGCGCGGCGCGGGGCGCGTCCCCGGCGAGTGCCCCTGGCCGGTGGAGACGCTGAATTCCGCCGCCGGCTTCGGCAAGGCGGTGGCCGCGCTGGGGCTGGGGGGATGGGCCCGGATCGGTTTCGAGGAAGACGTCCTGCCCGTCGGGCTCTTCCGGAAGCTGTTGCAGGGCACGTGGCCGGGCGCCGCGTTCGTGGACGCCTCGGACCGGCTGCGGCGGATCCGCGCCGTGAAATCACCCGAGGAACTGGAGCGGGTGCGCCGGAGCGGGGCCGTCCTGTCGGCGGGCTTCGAGGCCCTCCGGGGGATCATCCGGGAAGGGATGTACGAGTACGAGATCCAGGCCCAGATGGAAGTGATCATGCGACGGGAGGGCGACCAGGCGGCTGGGCGCACCCGGGGCTTCAACGCCGAGGCGAGGGGCGTCGTGGCGTGCGGGCCTTCCGCCGCGGTGGACAACGTCTTCGACGGGCCCATCGGCCAGCCGGGCCGCAACCCCCTGGCCCCCGTGGGCGCCGGGGACGGCCGGGTGGCGGCGGGCCTGCCCGTCATCGCGGATGTCACCGCGGGGTACGGGGGCTACATTACGGACATGACGCGGACCTACGCCATCGGCCCGCTGGAAGCCCGCTTCGTCGAGGCCCACGACTTCTGCGTGAGCATCCTCGAGGGGTGTGAAACGCGCATGGCCGCCGGGGCGATCCCCGAGGAGATCTACCTCTGGTCCATGGCGGAGGCCGAAAAAGCGGGCTTCGCCGCCAACTTCATGAACCGTGGGCGCAACCAGGTCCGTTTCCTGGGGCACGGCATCGGCCTCGAGATCGACGAGTTTCCGGCCCTGGCCCGCCGCTTCACCGACCCGCTGGCGGCGGGGATGGTCATCGCCGTGGAGCCGAAGGTCGTTTTCGAGGACGGGGCCGTCGGGGTGGAGGACACGTTCGTCGTGACGGCCGCGGGCGCCGAGCCGGTTACCGTGATGCAAAGGGGGATCGTGACCGTTGAACGCTGAGGGGGGTCCTGCAACCATAGACGTCCCGCCGGCATGCCCGGGAGCGCCCGTCTCGCCGATTCCGCGGGGGCGTGGGGCCCGGGCGGCCCTGGGGGCCTTCGCCGCTCTTCTCCTGCTGTTCGGAGCGGTCGCACAGGCCGGTCTGCCCGAGATCATCCCGCGCCGGGCCCTTTTCGGCGACCCGGACATCACCTCCCCCGCCATCTCCCCCGACGGCCGCCTTCTGGCCTACTGCGCCCCCTTCAAGGGCCACATGAACGTGTGGGCGCGGACGCCGGGCAAGACCGACGACCGGCCCCTCACGCGTTTCGACCGGGACAGCATCGGGGGGTTCATCTGGGCCTACAACAACCGGGACATCCTGTTCGTCTCCTGCCGGGGCGGGGACGAGAACTGGCACCTCGTGGCGGTGGACACCCACGCGAAGAACCCCCGCCGGCGGGACCTCACCCCGTTCCGGGGCGTACAGGCGCGCTTCCTGAGGATCTCCCCCCGGCACCCCGACCTCGCCCTCGTCCTGATGAACCGGGAGAACCGCCAGGTCTTCGACGTCTACCAGGTCAACCTCCGCAGCGGGCGCGTCACCCTCCGGGCAAAAAACCCCGGGACGGCCATCGGTTGGGTGGCCGACGCCGACCTGGCCGTCCGCGGCATGGAAACCCTGGACCCCGACGGGGGCACCACCCTCTTCGTGAGGGATTCCGAGGGGGCGCCCTGGAAGAAGCTGGCCACCGGGGGCCCCGACGAGTCCATTGACCTGGAGGGGTTCGCCCCTGACGGACGGTCCGCCTGGCTGCTGCACGATCTCGGCGGCGAGCGGAAAGCCGTGGTCCGGCGGTCGCTGGAGGACGGCAGCGAGACGGTGCTCTACCGGCCCGGGCAAGGGGACATCGTGGACGTGCTGGTCGATCCGGAGACGGGTGAGCCCCAGGCCGCCTGCGTGGAGTACCTCCGGCGCGAGTGGGTCCCCCTCGACCCGTCGGTGAAGGCGGATGTCGAAGTGCTGGGGAGGATCGAGGAGGGCGAGTTGTCGGTGGTCAGCCGGTCCGCCGACGGCCGGTACTGGGTGGCGTGCTACCGGGCCGACATCGGGCCGGTGAAGTACTACCTCTACGACCGGTCGTGGCGGAAGGCCGCGTTCCTGTTTTCCAACCGGCCGTGGCTGGAGAAGTACACCCGCGCCCGGAAGAAACCCGTCGTGGTGCGCTCGCGGGACGGGCTCGACCTGGTCTGCTACCTCACCTTCCCGGTCGGCGTCGAGGAGAAGGGCCTGCCCACGGTGGTCCTCGTGCACGGGGGGCCCTGGAACCGGGACTCCTGGGGGTGGCAGCCGGACGTCCAGTGGTTGGCCAACCGCGGCTACGCCGTGCTGCAGGTCAACTTCCGCGGTTCGCGCGGCTTCGGCCGGACGTTCCAGAAGGCCGGGGACCGGGAGTGGGGGGGCGCGATGCTTCGCGACATCCTCGACGCCCTGGACTGGGTGGTGGCGCAAGGGATCGCGGACCCCCGCCGGCTGAGCGTCATGGGGGCGTCTTTCGGCGGTTACGCCGCCCTCTCGCTGATCTCGTTCCACCCGGAGGTCTTCGTCTGCGGCATCGACATCTCGGGACCGTCCGACCTGGCGGACTGGATCCGGAACGTTCCGGAGTACTGGAAGCCCCTGTCGGAACTCCTTCGCCGGAGGGTGGGCGACCTGGAGGGCGACGCGGAGAAGCTGCGGGAGAGTTCGCCCCTCTTCAGCCTGGACCGGATCCGGGCCCCCCTCCTCATCGCCCAGGGGATCAACGACCCGAGGGTCCGGGTCGAGGGGACGCGGAAACTGGTGAACCAGTTGAAGCGGGGCGGCAAGACGGTCCTCTACGTCGAGTTCCCGGACGAGGGCCACGGGTTTTCCCTCGACCCCAACGCCCTGGTCTTCACCGCCCTGGCCGAGGAGTTCCTGGCCCGCCACCTGGGCGGGCGCTGGGAGCCCATGAGCAAGGGGGAGTCCCAGCTCGCCCGGCGCGTTCTCAAGGTGGCGGCGCCGGAGCGCTGAACGGACCACGGAACATCCGGGAATCGAACCACGAAATACACGGAATACACGAACGGTCAAAGAACCACGAACCACACGAACAAGCTCCTCCATCCCTTCGGGATGCCGCCGACCGCTCCCGATTTCCTGCTCATTTTGCAAAAGATCTTACTTTGAAGGGACCAGGATTTCCCCGGGACCTCGCCTGGTAAAAGTGGCCTGGAAGGCAACCGGAAACGACAACGTGTTGGTAAGAACGCAGCCCCTAAAGCGCCTACATCCTGCCTGCCGGGTTGATCTCCAGCCCGGGGACCAGCCGGATCGGGTTGCGAAGGGTGTACACCACCGGGCAGCGCTGCAGGGCCGCTTCCTCGACCTCGCGGATCTTCTCCGGGTCCGCGTCGCTCTCCACGGAGAGCGTTACACGGACTTCCTCCATGGGAGGCTGTTCACCGAGCCCGATGACCCGCGAGAAGTTGATGTCCGCTTCCACCCGGATGGCCAGGGACTTGAGGACGATCCCCGCCTGGGAGGCGAAGGTGGCGAAGATCCCGGTGTAGCAGGCTGCCAGTCCGAAAAAACAGTACTGGAAGGGCCCCGGGTGCTGTCCCGACCCGCCCATGAAGGAGGGGTTGTCGAGCTGGAACCGGGCTTCGCCTCTCTCGAATTTCACGACGCCCTCGAACTGGACGGGGCCGTCCTCGGGCACCCACCGGGCTTCCACCACCTGTCGCCGGACGGCCTTGGCCGGGTCGGCCGAGGCGGCCTCGGCGAAGGCCCTGACCTGATCGACGCTGACGTTGTTCACTTTCATCGGGACCTCCTGGAGATCGATTTGGGGTGAAGTGTATCAGATCGCAGGCCCGGGCCGCAATCCATCCCCCGCCTCATCTTCTGATGGGGGAACGGGACGAAGGATTCCGGCCGAAAGTCCCGTTGCTCCTTGGGGAAAAGTGAACACGGAGGCGCGAGGACACGAGGGAAGGTTCGTTCCCTTCGATTTGTCGATCTTTAGCGGGGACTTCAGACGAGGATTCCTTTCGGATCACCCTGTCCATCGAGGTCTGCACCGGCCCGTAACTCAACGCGCAGCGTTCGTGTTGCCCTCTTCTGGCTTTTCTGCGTACTCCGGTGCGCCAGGGAAAGCCTGGCCGATCTACCTGACTGAGAGGTGTCAGGCGTGATAATTGCTCATTCATCCTGTAGTTGCGGTCTCCTGCGCGAGAGTGATCAAGCGTGGGGAGCAGGCCGGTCTCCAACGCGAGGGCGCGTCGGGGGCGGCGGTTGTTGTCCGCTTGCGGAATTGTCTTTCAGAGGACGGAGCGCTGGAAGGTGTCCACGATCCGGCGGTGCTTCTCCATGGTGATGGTCTGGAGCTGCTGGAACTTCTCGAACGGGATCACGTTGTCGAAGCGGACGGCTGACCCCCCCCTCTGGTTGTAGATCACGTTCCCCGTGAGGTTCTCCTCGAAACCCGACTCGGGATCGTAGAGGGTGATCTGCGCCGGGGAGAAGACGGGGACGATGCGGTGGGTCTTGAGCAGGGTGCCCGCGGGGCTGATGGGGGTGGCCCGGGTGTGCTCGAGGCGGCCGGAGAGGTTGGCGTGGCAGCGGATGTCCACGGGGATCCGGACGAAGCGGCGCCGGCAGGAGACCGTCTTGTTGATGCAGAACTCCAGGCTCTGGATCGACTCGGGCGTGAGGGAGAGCACGGACTCGCACCCCGAGAAGAGCTGCGACGGGTCCTTCATGACGTGGAAGAAGGGGTTTTCCGCCATGACCACGAAGGGCGGTCCCACCTTGTCCCGCATCAGCTTGAAGTTCACCATGTGCTGGATGACGTCGAAGTCCCGGATGGACACGTGGAAGATGAAGGCGCTGACTTTGTCGTCGCACACGGCGAACCAGCTCTGCAGCGTCTCGAGGTCGTGGATGGGCACCAGCGAGTGGTTCCCCAGGGCCTCGCAGATCCGGTTGGACACCTGGAGGTCCCGCGAGAAGACCACCCAGTTGAGGCCGTTGAGGTGGGACTGGGAGGTGCAGCGGAGGGAGTGGAGGTGGTCGACGGCGGCCGAGAGTTCGAGGATGAAGTCGTCGAAGCGCCCCTTGATGCGGACGTTCCAGTCGGAGCCCAGGTCCCCGGAGTTCTGGGTGATGAACCAGCCGATGTGGCCGGTCATCTCGCTGTTGAGGAAGGAGGTCCGGTTCTCCCAGTTGAAGTTGAGGCCCTTGTCCACCGCGATGCGGAACGCGGTCTGCAGGAAGGCGTCCCGGAAGGACTGGTTGGGGAAACGGAGGGTGATTTCCTCCTGGAAGGACACCCGGTTGTCGATGCGGTGGACGGCGCACTCCCGGAAGTCGCCCACCATGACGTGAAAGGACCGCAGTTGCAGGATGAGCTTCCGGAAAGCCGGCCGGGCCGACTGGATGTACTCTTCCGTGCTGAGTTTGCCCAGCATGGCCAGCTTCTTGTAGCGGACGTAGTTGATCTTCTGGGCGTCCACCTCGAGGTCGAGGCCCTTGAGGGCGGCCAGGCAACGGGTGGCGGTGATGGCGTCGCCGATGGAGGTCTCGTCGTAGAGGTACTGGAGGAAGTTGCGCAGGTCCATGACATCCTCGATGGCGGAGATGTCGACCTGGAACCCGGTTTTCTTCAGCCGGTAAAGGTTCTGGATCGCGTCGATGATGTTTCCCTGGAGAACGGCGTGGCGCGCTTTTTCCACCTCGTTGACCAGGGTGCCGATGTCCATGGCGGACCCTCCCGGTTCAAAACCCTAGTTCTCGTAGTCCATGGGCCAACCTCCTCCACCCCGTATCACACTCTCCCCCACCAAAGCTATCATAAACGACGTTCAATGGGAATAGAATGATTTTCGTCACATAAAAACCGGTCGCCGAAATTTTTCCGGCTTGACAAGGCAGGGCCCCATGGCTATACTGCCGTCTGTTTTGGGAGGTCGTTCAACGGTAGGACGGCAGACTCTGGATCTGTCTATCGGGGTTCGAATCCCTGCCTCCCAGCCAGATTTTCAGGGGACCTGCCGAGAGCAGGTCCCTTGCTTTTTCCGGCTGCATTCCTTTCGGGCGTTCTTCAAACACCGCACGGAAACCGGAAACGAACCACGAACCACACGAACGAAGAAGACGGATAACGGGGATGACGTGAAGGCCTGTTCTCGGCGAACGGAGACGCATCTTCTCCGTGCCTCCGCGCCGTTGCGAGAGGAATTCCGGATGAGTCTCCAACGGAGGTGGTGTTCCCGCCGGAGGGAGGCCGCGTCGCGCTCCCGGCGCCCCGGAGGCGGAGCAGGAAGACGGTCCGCCTGCCCTCCGGCCCCCCTCCGGGGTGCGGTCAGGAATAACGGCGGCTTCACCGGCGGGACTCCGGGGCGCAATTCCCCGGTAAACCTGCAATTTCGCGTGATTCGCGGGCGGAAACCGGTCCTTTGCGGGGGCGTCAACCCGGACCTGATGACGTCGAGACACGGGATTCCAATTGCGTCCAGAGTATCCTTGGGGTATGATTCGCTTCCTTGCCGAGAGGCACGGTGCGGTGAAAGAGGCCGCGTTGAAATCAAGCCGAATACCTTCCCGACCCAAGGAGGAAACATATGGGAATGACTGCAGTTGAGAAAATCCTGGCCCAGGCGTGCGGCCTGCCGTCCGTGAAGGCAGGCGACGTGCTGGAGCCCCGGGTGGACGTGGCCATGTCCCACGAGAACGGCGCCCTGGTGATCAACCAGTTCCAGGAAGTCTACCAGGGGACCGGCCTGGACGCCAAGGTGTGGGACCCGTCGCGGATCGTCATCATCTTCGACCACCGCGTCCCGGCCGAGAGCTCCAAGACGGCCACCAACCACAAGAAGATCCGCAACTTCGTGAGCGCCCAGGGGATCACCAAGTTCCACGACATCAAGGGCGACACGGGCGGCATCTGCCACCAGATCCTCCCCGAGAACGGCTACGTCCGGCCGGGCCACGTGGTGGTGGGCACCGACAGCCACACCACCAGCCACGGCGCCATGGGCGCTTTCTCCTTCGGGATCGGCGCCACCGAGATGGCCTCGGTCTGGACCCTGGGCACCGCCCTCAACGTGGAAGTCCCCGGCACCATCAAGGTGGTGGTCACCGGCGAGTTCCCCAAGCACGTGGGCCCCAAGGACCTCATCCTGTACCTGATCGGGAAGCTGACCGCGGAGGGGGCCAACTTCAAGGTGATCGAGTTCCACGGCGAGACCATCCGGAAGATGTCCCTCTCCGGGCGCCTGGTGATCTGCAACATGACCGTGGAGGCGGGCGCCACCTCCGGCATCGTCCCCGCCGACGAGGAGACCTTCCGTTACCTGCGCGACGAGGCCGGCGTGACGGAGCCCCTCGAGGCCGTCCTGCCCGACGCGGACGCCGTCTACGACCAGGTGATCGAGATCGACGTGGCCACGCTCGTCCCCCAGATCGCCTGCCCCCACATGGTGGACAACGTCAAGCCCATCGACGCGGTGGAAGGGACGAAGCTCAACCAGATCGTCATCGGCTCCTGCACCAACGGCCGCCTGGACGACCTGCAGGAAGCCGCCGAGATCCTGCGTCGCAAGCACATCCACAAGGACGTGCGGATGCTGATCTTCCCGGCCTCCGGACGCATTTATCGCGAGGCCATGAAGCGCGGCGTCATCGGCGACCTCATGGACGCCGGCGCCATCATCGTGAACCCCGGCTGCGGCTGCTGCCTGGGCGTCCACCAGGGCGCGCTGGGCGACGGCGAGGTGGCCCTTTCGACGACAAACCGCAACTTCAAGGGCCGCATGGGCAACCCCAACGCCGAGGTCTACCTCTGCTCGCCCGCCGTGGCGGCGGCCAGCGCCATCACCGGCGTCATCACCGATCCCCGAAAGGAAGGAGGAAACTGACATGTCCCAGGTCGTATACAAGCTCGGCAGCAACATCTCCACCGACGACATCTACCCGGGGCGGTTCATGGCCACGGTGCTCCCCACCGAGACCCCCCAGTTCGCCTTCGCCGATCACAAGGAGTTCAACGAGCGGCTGAAGAAGAAGGAAATTGCCCCCGACAGCGTCCTTCTGGCCGAGAACAACTTCGGCTGCGGCTCGTCCCGCGAGCAGGCCGCGTCCTGCCTCAAGGGCTACGACCTGATCGTCGTGGCCCGGGACTTCGCCCGGATCTTCCTGCAGAACTCCATCAACCTGGGCCTGCGCACCGTGATCTGCCCGGACATCGAGGCCGAGGTGGGGCACGAACTGGAGGTAACCGATACCAAGGTGTACAACCGGACCACCGGGAAGGAGTTCGAGGTGAAGCCGCTCCCCAAGGCCCGGCAGGCCATCGTGGACGCCGGCGGCCTCATCGCCTACACCCGCCAGAAGCTCATGGACAAGCAGAAGCAGTCGTAAACGCCTTCTGCTGTAGGCGCCTTCTGCCGGAAGGCGCCATGAACGGCGCTGACTGGCACGGCGTTGAACGAGGTCAGGCTTTAAAATCCCTCCGCGCCGCCCTCAACGGGCGGCGCGGTTTTTTTCGACGCGCTCCGGAAACCAGCAGAATCGTCCGGTTCCGCCTCACGCAAAGACCCGAAGGCGCCAAGCCTCGCAAAGATGCTGTGATTCCCTGCCTGTTTCCGCAGGGGGCCCTGCGTCCTGGCGCCCTGGCGGGAATTCTCCGGAGTGGATCCGATGCCGATCGACCCGGGACCGCCTTGCGCCCCTTGAACGCTCACCCCGCCTGGTACGGCCTGGCCTTGCGCTCGGCGAAGACGCCGTTGCGCTTGAGTTCTTTGTCCCAGGCCATTTTCCCCACGAACCAGAGGACGACCCGGAGGAGGGGGCGCGGGATGCGCGGGGGGCCCGCCAGTTTCTTCAGCAGGGCGGGGTCCGGCGCCCGGCCGGCCGCGAACTGCCGGCCCAGCTCCCGGAAGGGCGCCCGGGCCTTCTCCTGCTTCCTCGGGCCGGAGTCCCGGAGCCCCTCGCCGCCCCCCTTGCGGATGACGCCGTCGCACGGGCAGCCGAGGCGCCGGGCCAGCTTCTCGAGGTAACGTTTCACCGGCAGGCAGTGGGACGCCTCGGGGAAGCCCGACTGCACCAGAAAGAGCAGGCGCGGGTTGCCTTCCCGGCCCTTGAAGGGCGCGAGCTTCTCGATGAACTCCTTGACGATGCCGGGCATGGCGTCGGTGTAGAGCGGGAAGGCCAGCATCACGGCGTCGGCGCCGGGGAAAGCCTCGACGGCCGCGGCGAGCCCCTTCGCCGTGTTCAGGTTGAAGCGCTCGACGGTTTGGCCGGGCGTGGCAAGGAACCCGTCCAGGAAGGCGTCCGCCATCAGGCGGGTGTTGCCGGCGTCGCCGCGGGGGGAGCCGTTACAAACGATCAATCGCATGGGTCACCTCCTCGGGATCGACGGAGACCGGCTTGACGAAGGCCAGCCGGGTCGCGGCGTTGCGGGCGAGACGCCGCCAGAGCAGGTCGAGGATCTCCAGGTCCTCGGCGTCGGTGTCGGGCTCGGGCTCGTAGAGCACCGCCAGGGCCGGCGTGTGGTCGTAACGGGGAAAGTGGCGGCACTCGCCGCTCGAGCCGTCGATGTAGGGGAGCACGACCGGGACGATGCGGTCGGTGGCCCGCTTCAGCAGCGCCGAGGTGAAGCCCATGACCAGGGGCGAGGCGAACACCAGGAGATCGCTTGCCAGGTAGGCCCGCAGGACGTCCTCGTAGCGGTCGGGCAGGACGCAGCGGCCGGGGGTCCGGAGCCAGCAGGAGAAGCAGCCGGTGCACTGGCGGATGTCCAGGTCCCGGAGTGGCAGGAGGGTGCAGCGGTGGCCATGGGACCCCAGGTGCCGCGCCAGGGCGTCCAGGTGTCCGTCGAAGGCCCCGTGGCCGGGGTCGGGGTTGCCGTTCACGACTGTCACGTTCATGTCAGGGGATCTCCTTTCCCGTAGGGTGAAATCGGCGGGCACGCCGCCGGATCGACGCCCGGCGGGAAGGCCCAGCGCGGGTCGCCGTCGAAGGCGGCGGTGATGAGGAGGAAGCCGACGCGGCCGATGCGCTCGTTGACGGCCTCGTCGCTCGAATCGTCCGTCAACCCGGCCACGATGGACATGGCCAGGCCGTGGGAGTAGACCCACAAGTCCTGCAGCAGGGCCTCGCGGCGGGTTTCCGGGAGGGTGCCGAGGACGGGGTCGGCGGCCAGCACGCCCGCGATCTCCCGGCAGAAGGTTTCGATGACCACCGGGCAGTGGTGGCGCTCGACGAAGAGGGTCCGGTAGAGGCGGGGCTCCTCCCGGGCGAAAACCACCACGCCGACTCCCACGTTGCGGAAGGGCATGGGTGTGTATGCCCGGCGGGTGTAGGCCTTCAGGACCTCAACGGCCCGCTCGAGGACCCGTTGCTCGAGGGCGTCCATGGAGCCGCAGGCCCGGTAGATGGGGCCCACCGACGTCCCCAGTTCGGCCGCCACCGCCCTCGCCGTCAGGCCTTCCAGCCCTCCGGCGCGAAGGCATCTCAACCCTGCCTGCACAATTCGTTCATGGGGGACGTTGACTTTTCGCGGGGACATCTTCCCTCCTTCCGTTGCGTTGAACCCTGAGCCCCTCCAGCCAAGCGAGGGGGAGCGGAGTGCCCGCTGCTTCGCGCCCCTCGCCGGGGTACGGCGCCGTGACCCCGCCCGGGAACCGTTTGGCGCTTTGCTTGAGGGGATCGATTCCCTCATTTGCAAACACCTGTTAGCTAACAAATGTTAACTAACAAGTGTTATTTTACTCAGGCCGGCGGGGATGTCAAACTGTTTTTCAAGGAGTTGCCCGAACCCCGGATAAACCGGAAAAGAATCCACGAAATGCACGGAATACACGGGCAGGCTTCCGGGGCCGGGGCATGATGTTCAAGGAAGCCACGATTTCTCTGTGCCCCCGTGCCTTTGCGAGGGGCCTTCCGCAAGGTCTTTCCCGGAGGCGGGGCACCGGGTGAAGGCGAGCCTTCGTGACCCTTGGCCGCATCTCCGGCGACTGCCGCGTCGGGGCCGCCGGTGACCGGCGTCCCGGGCGGGGCGCTCGTAACCCACCGGGGGAATTCTCCTTGACGGTGAGCGAATCCGGGGATATTCTCGAAGTCATGGTTGCTCCAGCTCGCATCCCCTGCGCGTGTTTTGCGTGCGGGTAAGGAAGAATCCATCGAGGAGGTTTGTCATGAAACAAATGCTGCACCGGTTGGTGTGCGCCCTTGCCACCCTCGCCCTTGCCGCCGTGCTGGCGGCGGCCCTCCCGGCCCCCGTCGCGGCCGCGTCGAAAGCCGATTCCCAGGGGCGGCTCGACAACGCCGTCGAGGTCCTGGGGGAGATTACCAACATCCCCGAGGAGGGGATCCCGCCCAGCCTGCTGCGGAACGCCAAGGGACTGATCATCATTCCCCACATGGTGAAGGCGGGCTTCATCGTGGGCGCCAACCGGGGCAAGGGCATCATGGTCCACCGGCTTCCCGGCGGCGGCTGGAGCAACCCGGCGTTCTGCACCATCACCGGGGGCAGTGTCGGGCTCCAGATCGGTGGCCAGGCCACCGACCTCGTCATGGTGGTGAACAGTGAAAAGGGTTTCCAGGCGCTCCTGAGCGACAACTTCAAGTTCGGGGGGAACGCCAGCGTCGCCGCGGGCCCCGTGGGGCGCGACGCCAGCGCCGCCACCGACGCCAAGCTCAAGGCGGACATCTACTCCTACTCGCGCTCGAAGGGCGTTTTTGCGGGCGTTTCGCTGGAGGGTGCCGGGCTGACGTCGGACGACGACGCCAACACGGCGTTCTACGGGAAACTGCAGGACCGGAAACTGCTGTTGTCGGGGCAGAACAAACCGTACCCGGCCCCGAAACTGCTGGAGATCCTGAAAAAGTACGCCGTCCGCAAGTGAGCGCGTGACGGCCGCCCTGCCGGCCTGTGCAAACCGTGGCCGAACCCGGAGCGTGACCGATGGCAGACCGAGACGACGGGCCGCGATCCCCGGTGACGCCGGAAGAAGCCGGGAAGCTGCTGAACCGGGCCCTGTCCGCCGAACGGACCGACTCCCGGGGGCTCCTGCTTCGGCTGATCGGGCAAGGGCGCCTCACGGCGGAGGACCTCCCGGGCCAGGGGCCGGGTGCGCCCACCCTGCCGGATGATGCGGAGACGGTGATCCTGGCGTCGGACGAGGCCCCGACCCACGTCATCCCCGCCGGCCGGGCCATCTATCCCGAAGGGTCCCCCCCTGGCGCCCACCCGATGGAAACCCGTCCGTCAAGTGAACCGTGCGACACCGAAACCAGGGAGCGGACGGTCTCCCTCCCCCTGGGGGATGAGAACGAGCTGGGGACCGCCTGGGGGCGGTTCGAGGTGGTCGCCCTGGTGGGAAAAGGCGGGATGGGGAAGGTTTACAAGGTATACGACCCCGCGCTCAACCGTCACGCGGCCCTGAAGGTCATCCGGGGGGACCCCTCCCTGGAGATCGAACGCTTCCTCCGGGAGGCGCGCGCCCAGGCCATGGTCCACCACGAAAACCTCTGCGAGATCTACGAAACGGGGATGCTCGAGACCCTGTCCGGGGACCGGCGCCCCTACATCCTCATGCGTTTCGTCGACGGGCTCCCCCTCCGCGAGGCCGCCCGCGAGATGACGGTGGAGCAGAAGGCCGAGGTCATGGCCAAGGTGGCCGATGCCCTCCACGCCGCCCACCAGGCCGGCATTGTCCACCGGGACATCAAGCCCTCCAACCTCCTGGTGGCCAACGACCCCGAGACGGGCTGGAAACCCTTCGTCATGGACTTCGGCATCGCCCGCGAACAGGGCGCGACGGACCTGACCACCACGGGCATGGTGCTGGGGACCCCGGCGTACATGTCGCCCGAGCAGGCCTCGGGGGACATCCACCGGGTCGACCGCCGGGCGGACGTCTACAGCCTCGGGGCCACGCTCTACGAGATCCTGGCCGGCAAGCCCCCCTTCGAGGGCGGGTCGGCGGCCATGATCTTCTCCCGGATCGTCCTGGAAGACCCCGTTCCCGTCCGGAAAATCGCGCCCTTCGTGCCGGTGGATCTCGGAACCGTGGTCATGAAGTGCCTGGAAAAGGAGCCGAACCGGCGTTATGCCTCGGCGAAAGCCCTGGCGGAGGACCTTCGCCGGTACCTGGCCGACGAACCGGTGCAGGCCAGGCGCACGGGCCTGTTGCAGCTTCTGTTCCGGCGGGCCCGGAAGCACAAGGGGATCACGGTCGCTGCGTGCCTGGCGCTGATGGCGGTCGCGGTGCTCCTGGTGCTCCTGACCCACGCCCGATGGGAGTCCGCCCGGGAACTGGAAGCGGCGAAGCTCTTCGGGCAGAAGGTCCGGGACATGGAGGCCGTGATGCGCTTCGCCCGCCTTCTGCCGGCCCACGACATCCGGGGCGAGATGGCGGTGGTGCGGTCGCTGATGGACGACGTCCGGCGGTCCATGGCCCGTCAGGGACGTTTCGGCGACGGCCCGGGCAACTACGCCCTGGGTCGGGGGTTCATGGAACTCCTGGACTACCCGTCCGCCCGCCGGCACCTGGAAATGGCCTGGGAAGCCGGGTATCGGGGGGCGGACACCGCGGGCGCCCTGGGGCACGTCCTGGGGGAACTCTACCTCGCCGGCGTCCGGGAAGCCCGGGCCATCCCCGACCCCGTCTCCCGGGAGCGGCGGCTGGCCCGGCTCAGGGCGGAGTACCGGGTGCCTATCCTGGGCTATCTTCGCCTCAGCTCGGAAGGGTGGGCCAGTTCGCCCGAGCAGCCCCTCGCCCTCATGGCCTTCACCGAGGGGCGGACGGAGGAGGCCCTGATCCTGGCGAAGAAGGCCTTCGCCCGGATGCCGTGGTTCTACGAGTCGAAGCTCCTCGAGGGCAACATCCACATTGACAGCTGCCTGTCCCGGATCGCCGGCGGCCGGTACGCGGAGGCCGAGGCCGAGCGGGCCCTCGGCGAGCAGTCCTTCCGCGAGGCGGGCCGCATCGCCCGGAGCGACCCGCGCTGCATCGAGGGCCTCTGCCTTCTCGACGTCGCCGCGCTGGAGGCCGGCGCCTACCGGACGGGGGACCCCGAACCGGTTTTCCGGAGGACGCTCGCCGCCTGCAGTGAGACGCTGGCCATCAACCCGGACAGCCACACGGCCCACCTCTGCCTCTCCTACCTGTACGGCCGCCGGGCGGAAGCCGCGACCGAGAGCGGGGAAGACCCGGACGCCCTGCTGAAACAGGCCATCGCTTTCGGCCTGAAAGCCGCCCGGATCAAGCCGGGGGACGTCCGGACCAACCTGACGCTGAGCCTGGTGTACACCCGCCAGGCCGTTCTCGAGGCCTCCCGCGGGCTCGATCCCCGGCCCGACGTGGAGAAGGTGCTGTCCTTCACGCGGCGGGCGGTGGAGGCCGACCCCCGGGACGAGGTCTTCGCCGCCCTTGCCTGGAACAACCGGGGTTCCATTCTCGGGGAATACTACCGTTGGCAAGTTGCCCACGGCCGGGATGCGGAGGGGACCTTCGAGGATTCCTGCCGGTCATTGGGGGTGTCGCACCGGTTGAACCCCCGCAACCCCCTGCCTTGCCTGAACCTGGGTACCATCTGGATGTTCCGGTCCCAGCACGACCTGGCCCGGGGAGCCGATCCCCGGCCCGCCGTGGAGGAGTCGCTCCGCTGGCTGAAAGGGGTGGACCGCCTCGGGCCCGGTTTCCCCATGGCCCACTCGTGGACGGCCCGGGCTCACCTCGTCACGAGCCTCTACCTCGTCGGGAAAGGCGAGGACCCCTCGGCGTCCCTCGAGCAGGCCCTGCTGGCGGTCCGGGAGCTGCGGCGCCTCCAGCCGGACCGGGCCGGGGTGCCGGCCCTGGAAGCCGAGATCGCCATCTGCCGGGGCCGGTGGGCCTCCTTTTCGGGCCGCTCCCCCGGGGAAGCCTTCGGAGACGCCCGGCGGTTCCTCGAGGAAGCGGAGGGGAAATCGGGAGACCGGGTCGGCATCCGGGCCGTCAGGGCCGAGCTGTGCCTTCGTCAGGCCGCCTGGCGCCTGGGGTTCGGGACGGAGAAAGGGGTGCCGGCCGAGGGGTCGCCTCCCCCACAACAGGACGGTGAGGCCGCCCGCCTCATCGGGGAAGGCCTGGCCGCGGCCGACCAGGGGGCGTCCCTTGAACGGCGCAGCGCCCGTTTCCTCTGGCTGACGGCCGCCCTTTGCCGCCTGTGGACTGCGGTGCTCCGCGGTGACGCCCGGGACGACGCACAGCGGCGCTTTCAGGACGCGAGGTCCCGGGCCGAAGCCTTCGGCGGCGAACCGCCGGCCGGCCTCCGCCCGTTCCTCGGGGGGCGGCCCTGAACGAGCCCGCGCCCGCGTTCCCGCCCGTTGCCGTGCGCCTGTCGTGGCCGTCCCCGGCGTGTCGGGCGACCATTCCTCGCGAGCCCGGCCACTTCCGATGAACCCTTTGGGAATCCGCCCTCTCTATCGGGATGACTTTGCCCGCTCACGGAGGGGTCCCCATGGGTTTCGCGACGGGTGGACGCAATGTCCGGATTCCGTTGAAGTTCCGCGGTCCGTTGATCCCGGCCGCCGTGGCGTTCCTGCTGGTTAAACCGGCGAACACGGACCGGTGGCAGGCCTTTCGGGATGTCCTGGTCGTGGACCGGAAACCGGTCCGCGATCGGCAGGAGCGGCTTCACCGGCTCTTCGTGGAATCGCCCGACTCGCTCGAGAAGATCCGCGCGGAGAGTTGCCGGTTCAACCTCGGGCCCGTTTTCAGGGATTTCAACACGCCCACGACCGCCCTGCACATCCTGGAACGGGCAAACCTTCCGCGGTTTGACGTCCGGAAGTCCGGAGAAGAAACGGTCGACGGCGTGAAAACCTGGAAACTCCACTTCTCGGAGCGGGGAAGCCCCACCATGTTTCGCAACCAGGGCGGGGAGGTCCTCGTTCACTGCGAGGCCCGGTACTCCGGCTGCAGGGTCTACCTGGTTGAAGCCGGTTCGGAAATGCCGGGCACGGTGGTAACCGTGGCCGGGGAGCGGTGAGTGAAGACGGGAAGGCCGCGACGGATGTCGACCGGGCCTCGGGAAGGTGGCCGTGAAGGGAAAAAGGGCGAAAACAGCCGCGAGAGGGATCGAGCCGGTGGGCGGCCGGGAGGGGTGCCGACGAAATGACCCTGGGCGGGGGACCGTCGGTTCGCTCGTGCTCGGCCTGCTGCTCGTGCTGAACGGCGCGGCGTTGGTGCCCTCCCAGACGGTCGACGAGGTCCTCGAGCGGGCATCGGGACACGTGGAACGCACCGAGCGGCGACTTTCCGACCTCGTGGTCCGAGAGGACTACGCGCAGTGGGTCACGGACTCCCAGGACGGCAACAACCCCGGCCGTTCCCTCGTGGCCGATGTCCTGCTGGTGAAACCCCGGGACTCCGACCGGTGGGAGATCTTCCGGGACGTGCTCTCCGTCGACGGGATCCCGGTGAGAGACCGGGAGGAACGGCTTCACCGCCTCTTCGTGGAGGCGCCGGACTCCCTGGCGAAGATCCGGGCGGAGAGCATCCGTTTCAACCTGGGGCCGGTCTTCCGGGATATCAATTGCCCGACCACGGCCCTTCAACTCCTCGAAGCGAAAAACCTGGCCCGCTTCGTCGTCCGCCGGAAAGGGGAAACGACCCTGGACGGCGTCAGGGTCTGGAAACTCCAGTTCGAGGAGAAGGGCAGCCCCACCCTGTTCCACAACATGGGCCGCGACGTCCGGGCCCGTTGCGACGTCTGGGTCGGCCCCGAGGACGGCCGCGTGTGGAAGACCCGGCTGGTGATCAGCCACCTGGAACGCCCCGCCGGAACGGCGGGCGGGGAAGCCGCCGGGCGGAAAGCGGTGAAAACCGGTCTCGCGCCGCTCATCGATGCCGAGATCGTGACCTCCTATCGTTTCGAGGAACGGGTGGGGACCATGGTCCCCATCCGGATGTTCGAACAGTATCAGCTTTTCAGCGGGTCCGAACAGCTCCTCTGCAGGGTCTGGGGGGAAGCCCGCTACTCCGGTTTCCGTCTCTACACCGTCGAGACCGCCGCCAACGGCCTCGAACGCGCCAAATCCCCGCGATAGCGGAGGCGGCCATCCGGTCCCCAGAGAAATTACGCCTGATGCGGTCGCCAAGTGCGGCGCGGCCTTCCGGTGCGGTGGACGAACGCAGGGTTCACGACACTCGACAGCCTGGCTCTCAGGCTTTTTCCGATCCTGCGCCGCTTGACGACCCTGCTTCCGATCAACGGAACCTTAGCGGCCCCGGGGTGTCAAAAACAAAAACGCCACCATGAGGAGGGCCGTATGGAATTCGATTCACGTATCGCGCTGGAGATGGGAAGGGGTGGAAACCGGCTGGCAACGGGAGGCTTGCGGGGGGCGGGCGTCGGCCGGTCGAGGGTGCTCGTGCTCCTGGCGATCCTGGCCGGCGGCATCACGGTACCCGCCCAGACCCTGGACGAGGTGGTCCGGCGGGCCTGTCGGGCCGTGGAACATAACGAGGTCAGGCTGGCCGAGATGGTCGCCCGGGAAAAGTATTCCCAGCGGGTGAGAGATTGGCAAAGCAAGTCGACCGAGGTTCGGGTGCTGGAGTCGGAGATGCTCCTGGTCCGCCCGACGGATTGCGACGGCTGGGAGGTGTTCCGGGATGTCCTTGTCGTGGACGGGAAGCCGGTCAAGGACCGCCCGGTCCGCCTCCAGAAGCTCTTCCTGGATAATCCCGACACCTTGGAGAAGATCCGGCTGGAAAGCGTCCGCTACAACCTGGGGCCGGTGTTCCGCGACTTCAACAACCCCCTGGCGGCCGTCTATGTTCTGTACCCTGAAAACCGCGGCCGGTTTTCGTTCCAGAAGGCCGGCGAAGCGGACCTCGAGGGAGCCCCGGTCTGGATCCTGAAGTTCGAGGAGCGGGAGCGTCCCACGCTGTTCCGTTTCAATGGCCGGGAGTTCTTTGTGTACGGCGAACTCTGGGTCTCCCCCGCGGACGGCTGCGTCCGGAAGACCCGGTTGGTCATCAACCCGTCGTCCGGGGAGCCGGGGACGGGACCGCCCGGAAACCGGGCCGGAACGGCCGGAGAGGCGCTCGAGAAACCGTTGATGGAGGCGGAGATCGAGACGGTCTATCGGATGGATGCCGGGAGCGGGATCCTGGCCCCGGTTCACCTGACCGAGATCTACCGACTGTACGGGGCCTTCCGCCGCCCCCATTCCACCATCTGGGGCGAGGCCTGGTATTCCGACTTCCGGATCCACACCGTGGAGACGAACATGGATGACGCCGTCACGAAGATCCTCCGGTAGAGCCCCTCTGGCGAGGGGGATGCGAAGCCGTTCTGGCGAGGGGCTCTACTTCAGGAGGCGGTCGGCGGCGGAGGCAAGGTCGTCCAGCGTGCCGCAGGGGAGGAGGTCGTCGCAGAAGGGCCGGTAGGCTTCAACCGCCGAGTCCTCGACGCCCCAGAGCTTTCGCGGCTCGGGATTGAGCCACACCACGCGCTTGACCCGCCCCCGGATCTCCTCCAGGGCCCAGGCTTGGGGATCGAAACGGTTCGTGCGGGCGTCGCCGAGGATCACGACGACGGTGTTCCGGTCAAGGGTCGCGCGCCCGGCTTCCAGGAAGCGATAAAACACGGAGCCGTAGTCGCTCAGGCCCTCGGAGTTCAGCCCGGGGAGCTTCAGGACCTCGGCGAGTGCCTCCCGGGCGGGGAGGCGCTCGAAGAGGGGGGTGGCGTCCACCGGGCGGTCCACGAAAATCAGGCTCCGGGTTCGGCTGAAGAGGCCCTGGAGGGCGTGGGCCAGCCCCAGGAAGAGCCCGGCGGCCCGGCGCATGGAGCCCGAGACGTCGCACAGGACCAGAAGCTTCCACCGGGTGACGGCTCGCCGGCGGCGTACGATGCGAAACGGCGCCCCGCCGGTCCGGGAGGCCGCGGCGAGGGTCCGCCGAAGGTCGGGCCGGCCGTGACCCGCCTTGCGCCTCCGGAGGGACTCCCGGCTCACGAGCCGCCGCGCCAGTTTCTCCACTTCCTGCTCCAGCCGCCGGGTTTCCTCGGGCGGGCGGGGGGCGCGCAGGTCCACCCGGCGCAGGTCGAGGTCGGGCTTGCCGGGGGACCGCCGTTCGGCGTCCTCGCGGGCGGACTCCCCCTCCCGGACTGCCGCCGCGACGACGGCCTCCGCGCGTCGCCGGCGCCTGCGGCGCTCCTCCCGCTCCCGGTCGCCGGCCGGGCGTGCTTTTCCCGCCGGCGGGCTCTCGCCGGGGTCCGGGGAGGGCGGCCGGTGGGAGCTTGACCGCTCCCCGGCGGCCTCGCCGCGCCCGGTTCCCCGGATTTCCCCCTCGCCGCCGGGGTGGGAGCGCTTCTTGCCCTTGCCGGGCCCGCCGCCGGGCAGCGCCCAGGAGAAGAAGGCGGCGAAGCGGTCCTCGAAGAGCGGGAAATGCCGGTGTTCCTTCACCAGCGCGGCGCGGAGGGCCAGGCGGACGTTGTCGCGGGTCCTCAGCCCGACCCGGCGAAGGGCGCGGGCGGCGTCGGCGGCCTCGGCGGCGGAGACGGGGACCCCCGAGCACCGCAGCGACCTCGCCAATTCGGTGATCCGTCGGGTCATCATCCCCGGGCGGCCTCCCGGAGGAATTTCTCCACGTCGTCCCGGTCCTTGAGGAGGGCCGAGAGGGTCTTGACCAGGATGTCCCGCGACAGGGAGGGGGCGTTGAGCAGGAGGATCGCCGCGGTCCAATCCAGGGTCTCCCCGATGCTGGGGGCTTTCCGGAGGTCCAGTTTTCGGGCCTTCTGGGCCAGGCGAACGGCCTCCCGCGCCAGGCGCTCGTCCAGGCCGGGGACCTTGGCGCGGACGATCCGCAGCTCCACGTCGAAGGACGGGTAGTCCAGGTAGAGGTAGAGGCAGCGGCGCCGCAGGGCCTCGGAGAGGGAGCGCTGGGCGTTGCTGGTGAGGATGGCCGCCGGCCGGGTCTGCGCCCGGAGGGTCCCGAGTTCCGGGACGCTCACCTGGAAGTCGGCGAGCACTTCCAGAAGGAAGGCCTCGAACTCGGGGTCGGAACGGTCCACCTCGTCCACCAGGAGCAGGGCGGGGCGGGGGGAGAGGATGGCCTTCAGCAGGGGCCGCGGAAGGAGGAAGTCCCGGGAGAAGAAGGCGCCCTCCTCCCGCTTCAGCAACCGGACGGCCTCCGGCAGGCTCCCCGCGCCGGCGACGGCCTCGCCGAGGCGTTCCCGCAGCATCTGGGTGTAGAGGAGCTGGCGGGCGTAGTCCCACTCGTAGAGCGCCCGGGCCTCGTCCAGCCCCTCGTAGCACTGGAGCCGGACCATCTCCCGTCCCGTCGCGGCGGCCAGCGCTCGGGCCAGTTCCGTCTTCCCCACGCCCGCGGGGCCCTCCACCAGGAGGGGCCGTTGCAGGGCGAGGGCCAGCCAGGCGGTCACCGCGATCTCGTGGGAACAGATATACCCCTCCCCGGCCAGCGCCTCAGAAAGCCCGGCGGGGTCGTCCACGTTGATGGGGGTCCTGGCCGCCCGTTTCTGTTCCGTCATGACACGCTCCTCGACCGGTGGGGTTTCCGTTTCAAAGGCGGATTGTACTCCGCCCCGGCCGATCCCGCAAGGGCGAGTCCGGCACGGGCGCCCGGCGGCCTGGCGGGCGAGACCGGATTGACATGCTCGTAAAGGTCAATGCGTCCACAAACAGCGCAGGGAACACCCGGAATGCTGGGTGTGCAATGCATTGAAATCAAAGCGTCCGGCCCTTCTTTACGTGTCTTTGCCTTCTTTGTGCCTTGATGGATCCGGCCTTTTTTCAGGGTCACCGGATTTGCAATCCATGTTGACATTGTCGACACTCCGTGTTATTCAGCACGGTTCAGTTCGCTAATTTCCGAGGAGGTATCTGATGTATCGAACGAAAGTGCTCTGCGTCGTGATCCTCGCCCTTTCGGCCTTGCCCATGCTGGCCGCCGATCTGGCGATGGTCCGGGACGTCTACCACAGCGACCACCGGTCCACCCCCAACCTCATGTTCGAACCGGCCACCCAGCCTGCACCGGTGTTCTCGCCCCGCGAGACCGCCGACAACTACCTCCGGGTCAACGCGCAGCTCTTCCGGTTCCCCGCGGACCTGTCCACCCTGGAATTCACTCACAGCCAGGAGAGCCTCCTGGGCCACCACTTTTATTACCGGCAGACCATCGACAAGGTCCCGGTCATGGGCGGCGAGATCGTGGTTTCCGTGCGATTCGGAAACAACCGGGTCTACATGGTCTACAACAACATCTACCCCCAGGACGTCCCCGTCGACAAGCCGAAGACCCTGATCGGCGGCGAGCAGGCCCTGGACGTCGCCTGGAACCACCTCCGGGTCCACGGCACGCTCCTGGCCAAGCCGGCGGCCTCCCTGGCCTGGCTCCCCGAGGGGGAGGGCTTCCGCCTGGTGTACCGGGCCGCGGTGGCCACCGAGGCCCCCTTCGGTTACTGGGAGCACCTGGTGGACGCCGCCTCCGGCAAGATCGTGAGCTTCCGCGCCACCGAGATCGACGGCCGCAACCAGGGCGAACTCAAGGACGACCTGTTCAACAACTACTTCGGCCCCATCGCCTCGCGGGCCGAGCTGACGGCCGAGTACCTCCGGAAGGAAGCCGCCCGGAAGACCGCGCCGGCGCCGGACGCCGTCCTGGCCAGCGGCACGGGCAAGGTCTTCGACCCCGACCCGAAGTCGACCCTGGCCAGCGAGACGCTGACGGACACGTCGGCCGCCGCCGACTTCACCGCCGCCTACTTCACCCGCACCCTGCAGGAGATCACCCTCTCCGGGGGTGTTTATAGCCTGACGGGCCCGTGGGTCACCATCGCAAACACCGAGTCGCCCGCGACGGCGCCCAGCACCACCACCGACGGCAACTGGACGGCCGTGCGCGGCAACAACGCCTTCAACGACGTGATGACCTACTTCCACATCGACCAGAATCAGCGCTACATGCGGTCCATGGGTTTCACCACCATCCAGAACAACTCGATCTCCGCGGACAGCGACGGCTTAAGCGGCGACGACAACTCCCACTACATCCCCAGTTCCAACCAGCTGGCCTTCGGTCACGGCGGCGTGGACGACAACGAGGACGCCGACGTCATCCTGCACGAGTACTGGCACGCCATCCAGCACAGCATCAACAGTTCCTGGGGCGGGGCCGACACCGGCGCCATCGGCGAGGGCTTCGGCGATTACTGGGGCGCCTCCTACGGTTACACCTTCCCCAACGGCCCCACCTTCCACCCCGACTGGGCCTTCCACTGGGACGGCCACAACTCTTTCTGGGCCGGGCGTGCCATGGACAAGACCACCGCCCAGTACGACCCCACCAAGTCCTACCCGGCCCACACCACGGTCAACGGCGTCAACGGCGACGAACTGTGGGGGACCCCCGTCTGGCAGGCTTTCCGGACCCTGCGGGCCACCCCGAACAACTGCCCGCGCGAAGACATGGACAAGATCACCCTCCAGTCCAACTTCGGCCTGGGCGCCTCCATCAAGATGCCCGCCATGGCCAACGCCATGGTGGCCGCGTGCCAGTCCCTCTTCCCGAGCGGGCCCCACGCCGGCGTCTACTATGCGAAATTCGTCGCCAACAACATCCTGACCGCGCCCCTGAAGGCCAACGGATTCGCCCTGACCGCGGAGGGGTGTTCCCCGGCCAACAGCGTCGCGGACCCCGGTGAGGTGGTGACCTTCAACTTCACCATCCAGAACCAGGGCGCCACGCCCACCACGGCCCTGATGGCCACCCTGCAGACCGGCAGCGGCGTGACCAACCCGCCGGCCGCCGTCAGCTACGGCGCCGTTGCCGCCGGCGGCAGCACCACCCGGTCCTTCCAGTTCACCGTGGACCCGGCCCTGGCCTGCGGCGACACCCTCACCGCCACCCTGAACCTCCAGGACGGCTCCACCACCCACCCGCCCGTCAGCTACGTCATCACCACCGGCGTCCTCCAGACCCTGTTCACGGAGAGCTTCGACGGCGTGACCGCCCCGACGCTCCCCGCCGGCTGGACCGCCACCGTGACCAGCGGCACCGCCACCTGGGCGACCGCCACCACGGCCTACAACACCTCGCCCAACGCGGCCTTCGTGGTGGATGCCGCCGTCGTCACCGACACCCAGCTGACGACGCCCACCATCACCATCACGTCCGCGGACAACAAGCTGACCTTCTGGCACAAGTACGCCTTCGAGGGCTCCAACTGGGACGGCGGCGTCCTGGAGATCTCCGTCAACGGCGGCGCCTGGACCGACATCGTGACCGCCGGCGGCTCCTTCGCCGAGGGCGGGTACACCGCGACCCTCTCCTCCTCCTATTCCAACCCGCTGGGCGGCCGTTCCGCCTGGGGCGGCGACCAGACCACCTGGAAGAAGGTGACGGTCAACCTCCCGGCTTCCGCCGTGGGACAACCGGTGAAGTTCCGCTTCCGCCTCGGCTGTGACTCCTCCTCCGGCGACACCGGCTGGTACGTGGACGACGTAAAGGTCGTCGGGCAGTGCTCCTGCTGCTCCGCGAGCCCCGCGGCGGCGGACCCCTACGACTTCAACGGCGACGGCTACACGGACATCCTGTGGCGCAACGGCACCACGGGCGCCCTGGGCGACTGGTACGTCACCCCGGCCGGCGCCGCGGCGGGGGCCCTCACGGGCACCGTGAGCGACGGCAACTGGCAGGTCTTCGGCTCCGGCGACTTCAACAGCAGCGGCATCGCCGACCTCATCTGGCGCAACGTCTCCACCGGCGACCTGGCCATCTGGCTGATGGGCGCCGGCGGCTACGACAGCACCGTGTCCCTCGGTTACGTGGACCCGGGCTGGAAGGTCCTGGGAGCGGCCGACCTCAACGCCAACGGCAACGCCGACATCCTGTGGCGCAACTTCAACGACGGGTACCTCTCCGTCTGGCTGATGTCCAACACGGTGGGCGTGCTGGGCTCCACCTTCGCGGGCGGGATCAGCTCCATGGAGTGGAAGGCGGTCGGTTCCGGCCACTTCGACAACGACGGGCGAGCCGACGTGCTGTGGTGGAACGCCACCACGGGCGTGCTGTCCATCTGGTTCGAGGACGAGAACGGCTGGCAGGGCGACATGTCGCCGGGAACCGTGGACACGACGTGGAAGATCACGGGGATCGGCGACGTGGACGGCAACGGGATCGACGACCTCCTGTGGCGCAACGCCACGTCGGGCGACCTGTCGGTGTGGTTCCTGAACAACGGCGGGACGGTGTCCGGGACGACGTTCCTGGGCGGGATCGCCGACCTGAACTGGAAGGTGAAGGGCGTGGGCTTCTTCAACAACGACGCCTACGCGGACATCCTGTGGCGCCACGCCACGTCGGGCGACACGGTGGTCTGGTACCTCTCCGGGACCGGAAAGATCGGGGAACTCTTCCTCGGCACGGTGGACCCGGTGTGGGTGACCCTCAACCAGGGGAACTTCCCCGGCCACTCCGAGCTGCCGTAAGCGCGGCGCCTCGACGCTCAGTGCGAAGCCCGGCTCCCCCCGCGGGGAGCCGGTTTTTTTGAGAAAGGGGTTTAGTCCCTACGAAGTAAGATCTTTGGCAAAATGAGCAAGATTTGAAATCGTCGGTGGGCTCCCACCGCTTTCAGAGCGGGGAAACCCGATGCGGGGACGGAGGAGGGAATCCCGGCAGCGTCGTCC
>JAGNHB010000047.1 GCA_018001935.1 Acidobacteriota bacterium | reverse complement strand
CCTTTCTATAGAATAAGGCCTTCTTTAGAGGCCGGGCTATAGAGTTTATTACCGCCTCTCCGCGGATGGGGCTGGCCCAATCCCTGACCGTTGCTCTTGGCCTTCTTCCTCACCGGTGCGGAGACCCCGCGATCGACGGCGGCCCCCCGGGCATCAGACGCCCCTGGATCCGGGCCGCCAGGCGCAGTTCCTCCTCCATGGCGCTGCGGGCCCGGAGACGGCGGATCTCCACCCGGCGCACCCCGAAAAGGAGGGCCCCCGCCAGAAGCAGGAGGGCCCCGCGGAACCACCACGTGGTCCAGTACGGCGGCCGGATCTCGAAGTGAACGCTGGCGGGACCGAGGCTCCAGACCCCTTCCGGGTTGCGGGCCATGACCCGGAACGTGTAGCTCCCCGGGGGCAGGAACGGGATCGTGACGACCCGGTGCCGGGTCTGGATCCAATGCTCCGACAAGCCTTCCAGGGTGTAGCGGTAGACCACGCTCTCGGGGGCGCTGTGGTGGATCCCGATGTACTCGAAGCGCAGGTTGTTCTGGTCGTGCCGCAGGGACTCACCATCCCGGAGGGTGTACCCGTTCTCCATCAGTCTCACGGACGTCACGGACACGAGGGGCGGGGTTCGGTTCACCCCGTCGGCGCGGGGCTCGAAGCAGGTCAACCCGGCCACCGTGCCGATCCAGATCCTGCCCCGGCGGTCCCTGAGGCAGGCGCCGAGGTTCACCTCGGAGGAGGCCAGGCCGTCCTCGTAGCGGTAAACCTTGAAGGCGTGCCCGTCGAAGCGGTTCAGGCCGCCGTTGGTGCCGACGTACACCACCCCCCCGTGGTGAACCGTGAAGTAGGCGAAGTCGTTGGACAGGCCGTGGGTGTGGTTCCAGACCCTGAAGCTCTCCCCGTCCCTCCGGCAGATCCCGCCCCCGAAGGTGGTGATCCACAAGCGCCCGTCGGGCCCCTCGGAGAAGGAGGTGACCCGGTTGTCCGGGAGTCCCTCGCGGGTCGTGAAGTTCCGCCAGGACCGCCCGTCGAAGACGGCGGCCCCGTTGTGGTTCCCCGCCCACACCCGCCCCCCCCGGTCGGTGTGGAGGGCGTTGATCACCTGCCGCCCGAACAGGGGGTTCGGCGGCGGCGCCGACCAGCGGCTGCCGTCCAGGATTCCCAGCCCGCGGTCGGTGGCCACCCAGACCCGCCCCGACCGGTCTTCCGCGAGGGCCCGCACCACCAGCCCCGGCAGCCCGTCGGCGGGGCGCAGCCGGGTCCAACGCTTCCCCTCCAGGCAGGCCAGGCCGCCCGAGGTGCCGACCCACAGCCGCCCGCGGGAGTCCCGCAGGAAGCACCGGACCGCGGTCCGGCGAATCCAGTCCGGGCTTTCCCAGGGGCGCCACTTCTCCCCGTCACAGGTGGAGATCCCCCCCGAGTTGCACCCCAGGAGGAGCGTTTCCCCGTCGGGCTCCTCGTGGATGGCCCAGACCATGCCGTCGGGGAGACCGTCCCGCGGGGTGAAATTGATGAATTGCATCCCCTTGAGCCGGGAGAGCCCCGAGATGGACCCGAACCAGTAGTTGCCCTCCCGGTCCTGGTCCATGCACAGGATGTCGTCGCTGAGGAGGCCTTCGTCACGGGTGAAGCGGACCACGCCGCCCGGCAGAAGGCCCGCGGCGCCCGACCCCCGGCTCGTCACCCAAACATTCCCGCCGGCGTCGAGGCGGAGGGAGGTCAACTGGTCGACCCCGGCCGCCCGGAGGGCGTCAACCGGTGACCAGGCGCCGTTCTCGAGGACCGCCGCCCCGTCGTCGGGCGAGATCGCCCACAGGCGTCCCCGCCGGTCGAACAGGAGGCCATTGACGCTGCCCAGGGGCAGACCGTCCCGGCGGCCGGTGAATGACCACCCGCCTTCCCCGAGCCGGCCGACGCCCTGCCCCGCCGTCCCGCACCAGACTTCCCCGCCGGGGCCGACGGCGAGGGAGAGGGCCCCGGCCCCCCGCCGCTCCCCGGGGAAGGGCAATGCCGCCCAACCCCGGGCGTCCCGGCGGAGCAGCCCGGCCGGGGTGGCGGCCCAGATCGCCCCGCCGGGGGTTTCCACGAGGGCGCGAACCTCCCCGCCGGCCCCTTCCCGGGCGAGCTGCCGGGACCAACGGGCCCCGTCGAAGCGGTGGAGACCGTCTTCCGCCGTGCCGGCCCAGACGCCCCCGAGACGGTCCTCGAGCAGGCAGACCACCCGCGACGGCGTGAGGCCGCTCTCCCGGCCGAAGGTCTCGAAATCGAAACCGTCGAAGCGGCAGACGCCGCTCTGGGTGCCGAACCAGAAGAAACCCCGCCGGTCCTGCAGCATGCAGAGGATGGAGGATTGGGGAAGCCCGTTCTCCACGGTGTAGTTGCGGAGCGGGTAGGTGTGGGCCCTCGCCGGCCCGGCCGGGAGGGCGATGAGGATGAAGAGAACCGTCAGGTGGAAGACCCGCTTGTCCATCCCCGTTTGATGGCGGGAACGGACACGCGTTTCAAATTTACTTCAACCGCCTATTTTGCGTACTCGATGAAACGGCGCTCCCGGATCACGGTCACCTTGATCTGCCCGGGGTACTGCAGCTCGTTTTCGATCTTCTTCGTCAGGTCCTTGGCCAGCCAGAACGCCTGCTCGTCGCTGATTTTGTCGTTCTCCACCAGGACGCGGATCTCGCGCCCCGCCTGGAGGGCGTAGGCCTTGGCCACGCCGGTGAAGGAGTCGGCGATGTTCTCCAGCTTCTCCAGGCGCTTGATGTAGGATTCCAGGATCTCTCGCCGGGCCCCCGGGCGGGCAGCCGAGATGGCGTCGGCCGCCTGGACCAGGACTGCTTCCACGGACTGGAAGTCGATGTCGAAGTGGTGAGCCTCGATGCAGTGCAGCACGTCGGGCGCCTCGCCGTACTTCCGCGCGAGTTCGACCCCCAGCTGGGTGTGGGTGCCTTCCACCTCCCGGTCCACCGCCTTGCCGATGTCGTGGATCAGGGCGGCCCGGCGGGCGGTGTTGACGTTGGCCCCGATCTCCTGGGCCATGATGGCCGCCATGTGGGCGACCTCCTTCGCGTGCTGCAGGACGTTCTGCCCGTAGCTGGAACGGTACTGCAGGCGGCCCAGGAGCTTGAGGACCTCGGGGTTGAAGTCGTGGATGTTCATCTCGAAGGCGGCCTGTTCGCCGATCTCCTGGATCTTCTGCTCCATCTCGGCCTTGACCTTCTCCACCACCTCCTCGATGCGGGCGGGGTGGATGCGGCCGTCGGTGATGAGGCGCTCGATGGCGATCTTGGCGATTTCCCGCCGGTAGGGGTCGTACCCCGAGAGGATCACCGCCTCGGGGGTGTCGTCCACGATGAGGTCGATCCCCGTGGCGATCTCGAGGGCGCGGATGTTGCGCCCCTCGCGGCCGATGATGCGTCCCTTCATCTCGTCGCTGGGAAGGTCCACCACGGAGACGGTGGTCTCCACCACGTGGTCCGCCGCGCAGCGCTGGATGGCGGTGGAGATCACCTTCCGGGCGCTGTTGTTGGCCCGGAGCTTGGCCTCGTCCTCGATCTCCTTGACCTTCCCCACCGCTTCTTTGCGGGTCTCCTCCAGCATGGCGTCCAGCAGGGTCTGCTTGGCCTCCTCGCGGGACATCCCGGAAATCTCCTCCAGCCTTTCCTTCTGAGAGCGGACGACTTCCTTGATCTCGAGCTCCTGCTCCTTCAGCCGGACCTCCCGGGAGATCAGCTGGTTCTCCTTGGTGCTCTGATCCTTCTCCTTGCGGGAGAGCTGATCCTCCCGCCGGGCGATGTTCTTCTCCCGCCCGATCAGGTTGTTCTCGAACCCCATCAATTCCTTGCGCTTTTCCTTCGAATCCTGTTCAAACTCCTCTTTCAGTTTGAAAATCTCGTCCTTCGCCTCGTGGATCTTCTCTTTCTTGATCTGCTCGGATTCCCGTTTCCCCTTTTCCAGCGTTTCGGCGGCCTCGCGCTTGGCCTTCTCCAGCATCTCGCGGATGAAACGGGATTTCACCACGTAATACGCGCCGATGCAGGCGCCCCCCGCCGCCAGGATGAACACGACGGACAAGATCAATTCGGTGCCCAGTAGCACGACCATGGCCCATTCTCCTTTCGGTATATTTCAAAGACCGCACGGTCCCGATTCCCGGATCGCGTCGCAACGCACCGGGCGCGTTCGCCCGGCATCAGGCATAGATGCATTCTTCGGGGATGAGAGATCGGCAGGTTCGGAAATAAGGTCCCGCAACGCCGCGGGGCGGTTCGGATTGGCCTGGGGTCACCAGGTGGGGGCCCTGTCAGGCGCTTCAGGCTTCCTTCCCGCGGAAGGCATGCACACCGCGCTGAACTGCGGACCCCCGTTTCTGAAACGTAGGCTCAAGGAAATCACCCCACGAGCGTTGCAGGATCAAAGGATTCCGAGGCCTTGTCCGTCAACTGATCCAGCATCCGGATCATCTCCGTGCTCTTTCGGCCAATGAGGGCGTCCAGTTCACGGAAACGGTTGCGTAACCGGAAGTAGTCGTCCGCGATCTGCAGGGCGGTCAGCACGGCCAGGCGGTGGGAGTCGACGACGCTTCCCGCCCGCTGGATCTCGCGCATCTTCTCCTCGACGTAGGTCCCGAGCTTGAGCATGTAAGCCTCGTCCTCCGTCCCCTGGATCGCGTATTGATGATTGAGTATCCTGATCAGCATCCGTTCCGGCCTCGATATCTTCAGATTCACCGTTCCAGCCCGGCCAGTTCCTCCTGAATCCCGGCCAGTTCCTGCAGGACGGCATCCCTTTCCCGACGAACCTCATCCACGATGGATTGCAAGTCACGGCAGCGTTCCTCCAGGGAACGCGCCCTTCCGTTTGCCTTTCGGATCTCCTCCTCCAACTGATGATTGCGCTTCAGCATATGATTGAACAGCGCGCTCACCCGGAAGATCTTGTCTTCGAGGTGCGCGAGCCTTTCCTTGCTGACGGTCTCGATCTCCTCCATCACGTCCCCGCCCGCTCAACGGACTTCGATTCCCGCCGATCGTTTCAGGGCTTCGGTCAAACGGTTGCGCAGCGCGTCCGCTTCCGCGTCGGTGAGCGTCCCGTCACACCGCTGGAATACGACGCGAACCGTCATGGCGTACCTTCCGGCCGGGATCTCTTTCCCACGATAGATTTCGACGGCATCCATGCGGGTGAGTTCCCCGGCTTTCACACTCTCCGCAACTGCTTTTATTTTACTGAAAGGCACGGCGTTGTCAACGGTAAAGGAAATGTCCCGGGACACGGGCGGGAACCGGGGCACGGGGGTGAAGGCGAACGGCCGGTCCACGGACTCGAAGAGGGGCTCCAGGAGGAACTCCCCGACGAAGACGCTCTGGCGGAACTTCCACGCCGCAGCCACGCGCTCGTCCAGCCGCCCCAGGAACCCGACGGTTTTCCCCCGGACCTGGAGGGCGGCGCGGCTCCCCGCCTGGAGGAAATCCCCCGGGCTTTCCTCCAGGGGCACGATCCGCGCATCGACGGCGTTGAGCCCCTCGAGCAGGGTCTCCACCATCCCCTTGAGGTGGAAAAAGCCGTAGGGCGCCCCCGGGGGCATCGTCCAGTGCGGGGGAAGGGCGTGCCCGAAGGCCCCGACGGCCAACCGGAGGCTCTCCCGGGGCCCGTCGGTCGCCATGGCGTAAACGTCCGCCGTCTCGAACAGCCGGACGTCACGGTTGAAATTGTTCTCGTTGAACTTGAGGGCGTTGAGCAGGCGGTACGTCAGGTTCGTGCGAAGGGCCGGCTCCGCCTCGTCTCCCGGGTTGTCCAGGAAGATGGCCTCCCCCGCGCGGAAGAAGTCGAAAACCCCGTCCTTGTGCGGGTCGACGAAGGAGCTGGAGGTGATCTCCTGGTACCCTCCCGCCACCAGCAGCTTCCGGAGCGTGTCCCGGTCGCGGGCGAAGCGCCGCTCCACGGGGTTCCCCTCCATCCCCGGCAATGCGGACCGGACCCGGTCGTAACCGTAGAACCGCGCCACCTCCTCGATCACATCGACCTCCTGGGTGACGTCGGGTCGGTGCGAGGGGGCGACGACCGACCAGCCGGCCCCGTCGCGGTCCACGCGGAAACCGAGCCGCGGGAGGAGATCCTCGACGAAGCCGTCCTCGACCGGGGCGCCGATGAGGCTCACCATGCGCCGGCGCCGGAGCGGGATGGCCCGGGGGATCGCCGGGCGCGGGTGCGCGTCGAGGAGGGGGGACGCCGGTTCCCCGCCCGCCAGGCGGAGCACCAGCCAGGCGGCGCGCAGCAGGGCGCGCGGCGGGACTTCCGGGTCGGCCCCCCGCTCGAAGCGGTAGGACGCCTCCGTCCCGAGGCCGAGGGCCCGGGCGGTGCGCCGGACGGAGGAAGGCTCGAACCAGGCGCTCTCCAGGAGGATGTCGCGGGTCTGGGCGTCCACCTCGGAGTCGGCCCCGCCCATGACGCCGGCCAGGGCCACCGGCAGGGCGGCGTCCGCGATGACCAGCATGTTCGGAGTCAGCTTCCGCTGCTGGCCGTCGAGGGTCGTGAGGGTCTCGCCGTCCCGGGCCCGGCGCACCACGATCCGGCCCTCCCGCAGCTTCCGGTGGTCGAAGGCGTGCAGGGGGTGCCCCATTTCCAGGAGCACGAAGTTGGTGATGTCCACCACGTTGTTGATGGATCGCTGGCCCACGGCCTCCAGGCGGTCCCGGAGCCAGGCGGGGGAGGGTCCCACCCGCAGGCCCCGGATCACCATCCCGCAGTACCGGGCACAGAGGTCGGGAGCGTCGATCCGGATGTCCACGGGGACCAGGGGCTGCTCCGGGATCCCCTCCACGACGGCCCGGGGCGGGCGGAGCGGCTCCCGGTACCGGGCGGCGACGTCCCGGGCGATCCCCAGGTGGCTGAGGCCGTCGGGACGGTTCGCGGTGATGTCGATGTCGAAGACCCGGTCCTCACCCGAAGGCTCCACGGCGTCCACCGGGAGGCCGAGCATGGAAAGGTCCCGGGCCAGCGCCTCCGGGGTCTCGTCGAAACAGACCAGGTCCTTGAGCCAGTTCATGCTGATTTTCATGTTCTTCCCTCACCGGTGGAACTGCGACAGGAACCGCACGTCGTTCTCCCAGAGCATGCGGATGTCGGGGATGCCGTACTTGAGCAGGGCCACCCGGTCCACCCCCATTCCGAAAGCGAAGCCGGTCCACCGCTCGGGGTCGAGGCCGCAGTTGGCGAAGACGTTCGGGTGCACCATCCCGGCGCCGAGGATCTCGATCCAGCCGCTGCCCTTGCAGATCCGGCAGCCGGTGCCGCCGCAGAAGATGCAGGAGATGTCCACCTCCGCCCCCGGCTCGACGAAGGGGAAGAAGCTGGGGCGGAGGCGCACCCGGGTCCCGGGCGAGAAGCACTCGGACGCGAAGCGCTCGAGGGTCCCCTTGAGGTGGGCCAGGGAGACGTCCTCGCCCACCACGAGCCCCTCCACCTGGTGGAAAATGGGGAAGTGGGTGGCGTCCGGGGCGTCGTTGCGGTAGACCTTTCCGGGCGCGATCAGCTTCAGGGGCGGGGGCACGTTCTGCATGGTCCGGATCTGGACCGGCGACGTGTGGGTGCGGAGCAGCCAGCGCCCCTTGCCGAGGAAAAAGGTGTCCTGGCTGTCCCGGGCCGGGTGGTCGTCCGGGAAGTTCAGGGCCCCGAAGTTGAAGAAATCCGTCTCGATCTCCGGCCCCTCGGCCACCGCGTAGCCCATGGCCCGGAAGATGCCGACGATCTCGGCCTCGGTCTTCTTGATGGGGTGCAGGGTCCCCGGGTAGGGCCGGACACCCGGCAGGGTCACATCGACGCGCTCGGCCTCGGAACGCTTCCGAAGGGCCCGCTCCCGGATGTCGGCCTCGAGTTCGGACAGCGCCCCCTCCACTTCGCGCTTGAGGGTGTTCACGTCGATGCCGAATCGGGGGCGCTCGGCGGGGTCGATGTCCCGGATCCGCTTGAGCTGCTGGGTCAGGATCCCGCGCTCGCGGGAGAGGTACTGCTCCCGCAGCGCCTGGTAGGAGGCGTCGTCCGAAACGCCCCGGCACGCATCCCGAAATGTGTCCAGAATGGTCTGAAGGTCCTCCCGCATGATGGCTCCCTCAAATAAAAACGGCTGGGAATCCGCATTCCCAGCCGGTGAAAATCGTAAATTGTACGTTTCACGCCTGCTGGGCGACGGTTGCCAGCTGGGCGAACGCTTCCGGGTTGGCCACGGCCAGTTCGGCGAGCACTTTCCGGTCGATGGTCACGCCGGCCTTCTTGAGCCCGCTCATGAAGCGGCTGTAGGACAGGCCGTGCTCCCGGACGGCGGCGTTGATGCGGACGATCCAGAGCCCGCGGAACTCCCGCTTCTTGGCCCGGCGATCGCGGTAGGCGTACGCCAGGGCGCGCTCCACCGTCTCCTTGGCGGTGCGGTACAGACGCCCCCGGGCCCCGATATATCCCTTGGCGAGCCCAAGGATCTTCTTCCGGCGCTGCAGTTTCTTGTTGCCTCTCTTGACTCTCGGCATGTCAGTCTCCTTGATTCGATCTTACAGCAGGAGCATTTCCCGGGCGCGGCCGGTGTCCGCCTTGGAGATCAGCGTGGCGTGGCGGAGGTTGCGCTTGCGTTTCCGGGTCTTCTTGGTGAGGATGTGGCTCTTGAAGGCGTGACCGCGAACGATCTTGCCCGACGCGGTGACTTTCATCCGTTTCGCGGCACCTTTCTTGGTTTTCAGTTTCTGCACCTTCGTTCTCCTTTTCTCGATCCCCTTCCGGGCTTGCGAACCGGTTCCGGGAAGCCCGAAAGAATTGGTTATTATACGGAATGGTCGTCGGTTGTCAACGACAAATATCAAAAAAAGTGAGGGAATTCCCGACGCGGGGCGTCCCGGCGCCGGCGGCCGCGAACGACCCCGGGGCCGGGGCAAGGCCCGCCTCCCCGGGGAGAGGGCACCGGCCCCGAAAACAGGACGCCTTGCCGCGAGGGGCCGCGGCAAGGCGAAACCACGGGCGCGGCCCCGCGGGGCCGGGAAACCTTGTCAGAGCTGCTCGAAGAAAACGCCGATGCGCACGCCGAGCGCGCAGGAGATCTTGTACAGGGTCGACACCGAAGCGGAGGTCTTGGCCAGCTCGATCTGCGAGATCAGGCTGACGGAGAGCCCCGTCCGGTTGGCCAGCTGCTTGAGGGTCATGGCCTTGTCCTTGCGGATGGTCCGGATCTTGGAACCGATCTCCTTGTTCACGTGGGAGTCGGGCGCCATCACCAGGCCCTTGTCCCGGATGGCGTTGCGGATGAGTTCGCGGAATTCCTTGGCGGAACAGGGCTTCTTGATGTAGTCGTACGCCTGGCACTTCATGGTGGCCACGGCGGTGTCCACCGACGGGTAACCGGTGTAGACGATCACGCAGATGTCCTTGTCCCAGTCCCGGATCTGCTTGAGCAGCTCGTCGCCGAACTGCCCGGGCATCCGGAGGTCCAGGATGACGATCTGGTAGACCTTGTTCTTCAACTCCTCGAGGACCAGCGACGGGTCCGCGATGGACTTGACCTCGTATCCCTCCTTGGTCAGCAGCGTATCCAGGAATTCCCTCACGTCCGGATCGTCATCGACCACCATGATCTGCACTTTCTTCTGCATGCCATTTCACCTTTGGTTAAATTCCCGATGGGCTCGGGTCGCCGTCAACAATTCTAATTCTACGATGCAAATTACAACATTGCAAGAGGGAAATGCAAAAATAGTAGAATTTCTTAATCCTTATTTGACCGGTATTTACAAATACTGAAGCGCCCGGGTCGCCCGGTCTTTCCACTTGCGGGCCTCGCGCCGGTTTCCGGAGGCCGCCAGGAAATCGCTGAGGGCGAGCAGGCCGACGGGGTTGGAGGGGTCCTCGTCCACGATGTCCCGCCAGGCACGCTCGGCCAGGTCCGGCCGCCGGCGGGAAACCCAGTACCGCCCGAGGTCCATCCGGGCGGAAAAACAGTTCCCCGTCGCGGCCAGGTGGGCCCGGATCTCGGGGAGGGTGAAGGCATTGTGGCGGGAGGCGGCGTCGGCGGCCCGCACCAGGGTGTCATACAACCGGAGCGCCGCAGGGTCCCGGCGGACCAGGAGACGTTCCGTATCGCCCGAGAGGTAGTCCGCGGGAGAGACGGCCCCCCGTTTCTCCGCCTGCCGGGCCAGGGCCGTCCCGGGGTACAGGCAGAGCGGGGAGACGACCGCGTCCTGGAGTTTTCCCCGGCGGAACAGGTCCAGGTCCCCTTCCAGGTCCGCCTCCGCCTGGCCCGGGATCCCGGTGATGAAGTAGGCCGACGTCCGGACCCCGCAGTCCCGGCAGTCCCGGAGCAGGTCGGAGACGCCCCCCGGCGGGAGCGGCTTGCCCAGCAGGCGCTGCAGGGGGGGCGCGGTGGTCTCGATCCCGAACTGGATCTGCTCGCACCCGGCGCGCTTGAGGGCGAGGAGGGTGTCCCGGTCGAGCCCCTCCGCCCGCGACTGGCAGTTCCAGAGAAAGCGCAGCTTCCGCTCGCCGAGGACCCGGCACCACGCGCGAACCCGGCCGGGATCCGCCGAGAAGGAGTCGTCCCGGAAACTGAAGTAGACCAGGCCGTGTTCCCGCTGGAGGGCCCGGATCTCGTCGGCGAGGGGCCCCGGCGACCGGAAGCGGGTCTGCCGGCGCCAGATGGCGGGGGAGTTGCAGAAGGTGCAGGTCCCGGGGCACCCCCGGGACGCCACCACGAAGGGGAATTGCTCCCGGGGGGCAACGCCCTCGAGCCGGCTGAACCGGCGCGGGGAATAGCAGGGGTCGATGTCCGCCAACAGCGGCGGGAGCGGCTCCCGGTGAATCCGGTCCCCGTCGCGGCGGGTCAGCCCGGGGATTCCGTGCCAGGCCCTCTCGCCGCGAAAGACCCTCTCCGCGAGGGCAAGGAGCGGGACCTCCCCCTCGCCGCGGACCGAGAGGTCCAGGGCGGGGATCCGCTCGAGGAGGAGGGCATCCAGGTGCGTCGCCTGGGCCCCGCCCCCGACGATGACGGCATCGGGAACAACCTTCCGGGCGAGCCGGTACAGTTTCTCGCAGGCGGCGTGGTTGAACGTGAAGTGGGAGACCCCCACCACGCGAGGCTGGTGCTGCCGGATCAGCGCCTCCACCCGCGGCCACGGCATGCCGCAGAGGTTGGCCAGGAGCGAGGGGAACCCCCGGTCCTGGAGGTACCCGTGAAGGCAGAAGAGGCCCGAAGGAACGATCCGGGCGTAGGGGTCCCCCGCGTCCCGGTCGTCGCAGCGGTAGCAGAGGAGTACCGGTCTTTCCATCAGGGGCTTGGAAGGCGGAAGTCGGCGCGAACCGCCTGGTTCGGGATCACCTGGACCTGCTGGTTCATGGTCTGCATCCGGTTGTTGGCCTTCGGGTTCGCCCAGAGGATGTACACCATGTACCGCCCCTCGTTGAGCCCGGTGAAGGTGAACCGGCCGTCCGCCGACGTGATCGCCTTGGGGAGGTTGGAGAAGGAGGCGTCTCCCACCGGCCGGGCGTAAGCCGTCACGCCCACCCGTGGGCGCCCCTGGGAATCGGTGACCCGACCCTCGATGGTCCCGGACTTGTCCAGGATCACGGCGATGTTCAGGGATCCCCCCGCCGCCAGCTGGATGTTCTCCTTCCGGTTGGTGAGGTAACCCGGGGACGCGGTTTCCAGGGTCACCACCCCCGGCGGGAGGCCGCTGGACTGGAAGAAGCCGGTCTCGTTCGAGGCGGCGGTCTGGGAGGCGGTCCGCCCCGCCTTCGAGCGGCAGGTGATGACAATCCGGGCCCGGGCGACCGGGGTCCCGGCACGGTCCGTCACCTGCCCCGCGATCAGGCCCCCGCGGTCGATGACGAAGGCCACCGCCTGCTCGAGGCGTTCCGAGACCTTGACGGCCCGGGGCTCGGGCATGACGAATTTCTTGTCCTGGGAGGAGATGAAGATCTTGTACTCCCCCTCGTCCAGGTTTTCCAGCACGAACCGGCCGTCGGGGTCCACGGACCGCCGGAAGTACTGGTCCTTGCCGGCACCGGCCGTCATCTGCACGACGGCCGTCAGGTCTTCCGGGACCGGCTCGCCGGTGCTGGTCTTCACCGTCCCGAGAATCCGGGCGCCGGACTTGAGGGTGATCTCGACGTAGTTCCGCTTCCCGATCTCCACGTTCACCGCCGGCCCCGCCCGCTCGTAACTCCCGTCCAGCATCAGCGTGAGTTGCTGCCGCCCGGCCTGGATTCCGGCCAACTCGAAGTAGCCGTTGCGGTCCGTCATGGCGGAGGCGGTCCCGATCCGGCCCGAGCTCGGCGCGGTCGAGATCCGGACGCTCGGGACCGGCTCCCGGTGCTCGTTCCGCACGTAGCCCACCAGGCCGGCACCCGGCTCGAGGGTGAACACCAGGTCGTTGACCCTGTCGCCTTCCTTCACGGACAGGTCCTTGTACTCCGAAGGGACGTAGCCGTCGGAACGCGCCGCAACCTGGTAGCGGTCGGCCGGGACGCCCTGCATCTCGAAGGAGCCGGTCTCGGTGGTCCTGCAGACGATCCGGAACCGGGGGGAGACGAGGTAGACCACCGCCGGGAAGATCCGAATCCCTTCCGCGTCCACCACGGACCCGGCCACGGAAGCCGTCCCCTTCAGCTGGACGTCGCGGATGACCATGGTCCCCGGTTTCACCGGGAGGGTTTCCCTCACCGGCCCGCAGATGAAGTGGTATGTCTGCGGGTCGATGTTGTGGAAGATGAAGTATCCGTTCTTGTCGGAGTACACCTTGGAGGTGGAGTAGAAGTGGGTGGGCTGGTAGACGGCCGAGGACGGGATGATCTCGACCGCCATGCCCGGAAGCCCCCGGCCTGTCCGGTCCAGGATGTGGCCGGCGATGGCGCCCTTGTCGGGGTCGTTGTACCGCTCCACGCGGTAGGTCGAGCCCTGGGGCGCCAGGGCTAGGATGTCGCGGTCCAGCATCTCGCCGGACGGGGCGTTTCCCGCACCGCCGGTTTCCCCGCTTTCGGCCGCCGGCAGGTCGAGCGAAGCGCCAGGGTCTACGGCAGGACGCCTCGACTTCACCCAGACCCCGACCAGCACCAGGGCCACCACGACCGGCAGAATGACGGCCAGCATCTTTCGATTCATACCCACCTCTCGCGGCCATTGTAACCGAGACGGCCCCGGCGATTCAACCCGTTGCGCGGCCCGCGGGCAAATCCCCGTTGCCGCTCGGACCCGGATACGGTATAATGCGCCGAAGGTGCCGAAAGACGGCCGGAAATCCTCGCACGGGAAAGAACCGACATGACGCCCCGCACACTCCCCCTTCGATGCCTCCTCGTCGTCGCCGGCCTCGCCGGCCTCACGGCCACGGTACCGGCCGGGAAACCCAAGCCGGTCCCGCTGTCGGTGACCGGGACGGCGTGGGAGGGCACCCTGGGCAAAAACCGGATCCAGGCGCGCCTGACCCTGGATGCACCTTCCCCCTCGGGTTGGTACTGGACGGAAATCGAACCCGCCGGGGAGGAGACCGCTCCCGGGACCAGCTGCGGCGAACCCGTCAAGCTGACCGTGAAAAAGGCGGACGGGGAGCTGGTGATGACGGAAAGCGACGCCCAGGGGAACCCCACGGGCATCTTCACCGGGACCCGCGGCGAGAAGGGGGTTATCTCCGGGAACTGGTCGCGGGAGGCCGGCGGCCGGAAGGTCCCCTTCGTCCTGCGCCCCCTGGAGAACGCCCCCCCGCACTTCACCCTGAAGTCGGCCGTGATCGAGGACCACCAGGATCGCCGCGCCCTGTACGACCTGAAGGTGGAGGTCCCCCGGATGTCCTGCCCGACCCGGCCGGCCATGGAGCGGGAGTTCAACGAGCAGGTCGAGACCCTCGCCTCCGCCGGTCTGGACGGCGTCCGGACGGCATTCGAAGAGGCTTACGCCGCCATCCGGCAGTACGACTCCCACAAGAACCTGACGAGCGTCGGGACCCGCAGCCAGTACCTCGTCTCCTACCGCATCGCGTACACCTCTCCCCGGCACGTCGCCCTCCACTTCACGGTGTTCCGCTACGAGATGGGGGCTGCGCACCCGCAGACGAATTCCCTCACCCTGAACTTCGACCTCGCGTCCCTCGCCCCGGTGGCGCTCCCCGACCTGTTCACCCCGGGGTCCCCCTGGCTGAAAACGCTATCCGCCTTCTGCCGGGAAGACCTGCTCGGGACCCTCGAGGACGCGGACGAGGGGTGGGTCAAGGAAGGAACGTCCCTTGACGAGGACAATTTCAAGCGGTTCCTGGTCCTCGGGGACGGCCTGCTGATCCTGTTCGACGCCTACCAGGTGGCCTGTCACGCCGCGGGCGCCCAGGAGGTGAAGGTCCCTTACACCGCCTTCAAAGGCGCCTTGCGGGCCGATTTCAAGCCATGACAAGCCGGCCGCTATCCGGGCCGGGAAGGAGTTCACCATGCGAAAGAGAATCTTCCTGTTCACGGCGCTCTGCCTGCTGGGGGCGGCGGCGGTCGATGCCCAGATCCGGATGGGCCTGGTCCAGACCAATATCGAGGATTACGCCTATTACAACAACGTGGCCTTCTCCGCCGTCACCGGCCACGGGTACGTCACCGACCCGCAGAACAATCGCGTGATCGTCTTCGACCCGATGCGGTCGACCGGCAATATCGTCACCACCGTCCCCACCGGGACCGAGCCCGCGGGAATCTTCATCACCCCCGACGGACAGCGCGCCTGCGTCCTGAACGCGGGAAGCACCAGCGTGACCATCATCCAGCTCAGCGACAACACCGTGAGGACCTACGCCCCCCCCCTCAACGCCCAGTTCAGCCTCTACGGGAACATCGCCTTCACCCCCAACAGCCAGTATGGTTTCGTCTGCAACAACAAGCTCTCCGCCAACCAGGTCTTCATCTTCAACCTGTCCACGGGGCAGCTGACCTCGACCCTCAGCACCGGGGTCGGGCCCGTCCGGACCTACATCAACCCGGCGGGGGACAAGGCTTTCGTCCTGTGCAACGGCCAGTCGACCAACGACCAGATCACCGTCGTCAACATCGCGTCCCCCCCGTCCTTCACGGTCCTGAACACCTTCAACATGGTGGAGGCGGACTTCGACCGGGTCGGGACCAAGGGGGCCTGCCACAACAACATCGTCTTCGCCCCGGACGGCACCTGGGGCTACGTCTGCGACTCCGGGCTCAACGACGTCCTCTCCTTCAACATACCGACCTACTCGAGCCAGTACTTCATTCACTTCTCGGCCGAGAGCCACTCCAACGCCAGCCTCAGCCGGATCGCCATCTCGCCGGACGGGCACTACGTGCTCGCCAGTTCCATCATCCTCAACCGGATCTACGTCATCGACGTCCAGTCCAACCCCCACGCCTTCACCCTGCACAAGGAAATCTACGACAGCTCGGGCGAAGCGGGCTGGGACGGGTACAACAACATCGTCGTCCTGCCCGAGGGAACCACCGCGGCCATCGCCTCCCTCCAGAGTTCGGAACTGGTCTGCTTCGACTGGGTGACCGGGAACATCCTCTCCTACACCCCCACCGGGCCCGTCGGCGCCGGGCCGGAACAGATCACCCTCGCCCCCGACGGCATCCAACTGGCGGCGGTGAACGTGCTGGGCTCGCCCCAGCTCGCCCTGAAGGACTCGGTCGGCCTGATCTGCCTTTACCCCCGGGTGATGAACGCCCCCATCCTGGTGACCGGCACCCCGGAGTTCACGGGCTACGCCATCAGCAATCCCACCCCGTCGGCATCGAGCTTCATCGCCTACGCCATCGACAAGGACGGTTACGACATGCCGGGCGTTTCCAACCCCGCGACCCGGATCCTCGAACCGCAGAGCCAGCTCCCCTTCCTCGGGACCGACCTTTTCGGGCTCACCACCCCGACTACCCCGGCCTGGGTCCAGATCTTCTCCAACTCCTGGGACGCCCGGGGCTTCTTCCTGGAAGCGGACAGCGCCGGGACCTACATGGACGGGACCGTGGCCTCCGACAGCACCTTCCGGGATTTCTACATCACCCGCGTGTCCGAGCTCTACGGGAACGGGGCCTACGCCCGCAAGACGGAGATCACCGTGGCGAACCCCTTCTCCGCCTCCGTGACCGTCGACCTCACTCTCAAGGACGCGTCGGGGGCCACGCTGGGGAACGTCGTCACCGACCGGGCCATCCCCCCGGGGGCCCTCCTCTCCGGTTCGCTCCGCGACCTGTTCTTCCGCGACTGGACCTCGGTGGACGTGTCGGGCGCCTACATCGTCGGGAAGGTCAAGTCCACCTACGGCGCCGTGACGGGCATGGCCCTGACCCGGTTCTACAACGAAAGCCAGACCTGTGTGACCGTCCGGACCCTCCCCCTGTCGGGCAATCCCGGAGTCTCCACCCTCTACTGCCCCCACGTCGCGACCGGCGGCGAACTGCCCGGCTTCACCATCCCCTACGACACCACGTTCTCGGTGATCAACACCGCTGCGGAGGCGGCGACGGTGACCTTCACCTTCCACCGGGACGGCGTGGCGGGACCCCTCGTGGGGCAGGCCGTCATCCCGGCCGGGGGCCAGTACATCGGCTCGGCCTGGAACCTCTTCGCGCTCCCCGACCCGGCGACCCACCCGGCCTACGTGACCGGTTACGCGGTGGTCACCTCCACCCGGAGCGGGTTGATCGGCGATGTCGTCTTCGGGGACGGGGTCAACGCCGTCCCCCAGTTCCAGTCGGCCCTCCCGATGGAGCCCGACACCTACACCTCGTGCGTGTTCAGCCACGTGGCGGCGGGCCCCATCCAGGGGAGCACCCTGGTGTACTTCAACGGGTTCAGCCTGGTCAACCCCGGCACGACCAAAACCATCAGCGTTCAGATGAAGGTCTACAAGGAGTCGGGGTTGATCACCGGGCAGAAGACCCTGTCCATCCCGCCGTCGGGACGCATCCTGAACCTGATCAACAGCCCGGACGTGATCCCGGCCGCCGACGGCCAGATCGGGGGATACGTGACCCTGAGCAGCATCGACCCGTTCCTGGCGCTCGAACTGTTCCAGGACGGGTCCCTGAAGATGCTCTCCGGCATCCCCCGCAACTGAGCGCGCGTCCCGACAACAACGCAGGGAGACGAACACCGTGCCACTCGACGATCTCTTCGCAATCCTGCCGGAAATCACCCTCGCCGCCGCCGGCGTCCTGATCCTGGCCGTCGATCCTTTCCTGAAGCGGCGCTCCGTGGCCCCCGCCCTGACGGCCCTGGCCTGCCTGGCCTCGGGCGCCGCCGCGGTCCTCTGCGCCCTGGAGGGCACCGGGTTTCGCCTTCACGGCACCTTCCGTTCCGACGCGTTTCTGCTCCTGATACGACTGGCCGTTGCCGGCTCCGGGTTGCTCCTCGCCGGGCTCTCCCACCGTTTTCTCCGGGTCGGGCGTCTGCCGCGCTGCGAGTACTTCGCCCTTTTCCTCTTCGCACTCTCCGGCGTGGGCATCATGGCGGGCGCCGTCGACCTCATCCTTCTCTTCATCGGCCTGGAGATCCTCTCCCTGGCCTCCTGCGTCCTGGCGGCATACCGGAGGGAAAACCCCGAATCCGCCGAGTCCGGCGTCAAGTACTTCTTCGTCGGGTCCCTCTCGGCCGCGGTCATGCTCTACGGCATCGCCTGGGTCTACGGGTCGGCCGGCGGGACGCGGTACACGGCCGTCCTGGACGTGCTGTCCGCCTGCCGCTCCTTCCGGGAGGTCCCCTTCGGCCTTCTGCTGGGCCTGCTGATGATCTTCGCGGGGCTTTTCTTCAAGCTGGCCGTCGTCCCCTTCCACGTCTGGGCGCCCGACGTCTACCAGGGCGCCCCCAGCCCCGTGAGCGCCTTCCTGGCTTCCGTCCCCAAGATTGCGGGCTTCGCGGCACTGGTGCGCATCGCCCTCTACGCCACCCCGCCCGAGGGGGCTTTCGTCAAACCGCTCCTCGCGGCGGCCTCCGTCCTGACCATGCTGGTCGGGAACCTCGCGGCGCTCCGGCAGGAGAACCTCAAGCGGCTCCTGGCCTACTCCTCCATCGCCCACGCCGGCTACATCCTCCTCGGGCTCCTGACCGCCTCGGGCCCGGCCTACTCGGCCGTGCTCTTCTACCTCGTGGTCTACGCCGTCATGACCATCGGGGCCTTCGCCGCCGTGACAGTGCTGGCCGGCGAGGGGGACAGCCGCGTCAACCTGGACGACTACCAGGGCGTCGGGTTCACCCGCCCCTTCCTGGGGTCCACCCTGGCCATCTGCCTCCTTTCCCTGGCCGGCATCCCCGCCACCGCCGGCTTCATCGGCAAGCTGTACCTCTTCTCCGCCGCCCTGGAGAAGGGATGGTACGCCCCGGTCCTCGTGGCCATCGTGGCCAGCCTCATCGGGGCGTGGTACTACCTCCGGGTCATTGTGGTCATGTTCACGCGCCAGCGTCCCGACGACGCCGTCGAACCCGACCTCTCGGCCGGCACGGCCACGGTCCTGGCGGCCTGCGGGGCGGTGAGCGTGGCGCTGGGCCTGTACCCCGCCCAACTCCTGGACGTCACCGCCCGCATCGGCTCGGGCCTGGTCGCCGGCCACTGAACGCCAGGGAGCGCCGACCCATGGAACCCGGGACCAAACGTTGCGGCTGGGGCCTCTCCCACCCGGAATACACCGCCTATCACGACCGGGAGTGGGGCGTGCCGGTTCACGACGACCGCCTCCTCTTCGAGTTCCTGATCCTGGAGGGCGCCCAGGCGGGGCTGAGTTGGCTGACCATCCTCCGCCGGCGGGAGGGGTATCGCGCGGCCTACGAGGGTTTCCACCCGGAGCGGGTGTCCGCGTTCGGCCCCGACCGTGAAGCGGCGTTGCTCGCCGACCCGCGCATCGTCCGGAACCGGCTCAAGGTGTCGGCTTCCATCCGCAACGCGAAGGCCTTCCTGGAGGTCCAGGCCGCGTTCGGGAGCTTCGCCGCCTATCTCTGGGGCTTCACGGGAGGCCGGCCCGCGGTGAACCGGTGGGAGACCCTCTCCGAGGTCCCCGCCCGCACCCCCCTCTCCGACCGTTTGAGCGCCGACCTGCGGTCCCGCGGGTTCTCCTTCGTGGGCTCCACCATCTGCTACGCCTTCATGCAGGCCGTCGGGATGGTGAACGATCACCTGGTCCACTGCTTCCGGCACGCCGAACTGGCCGCCCTCGCCGATGGCACGGGGCCCGCTGGGAGCGGCCCGCGATGAAGGACCATCCCGTCAAGACCCGTCTGCCCGAGTGGGCGCCCCCCGGCGGTGGCGAAGGCTTCGCCTCCCGGGTCATGGAGGGCCGGGAGGACCGCCACGACGGCCTGCCCTCCGAGGCCGCCCGGGTGACCCACCGGGTCGCCCCGTCCCGGGTGCACCGGGCCCGGCAGCTGTCCGTGGAAGACTACGTCGGCGGCGTCCTGGCCGGGGACCGGACCACCCTCGCCCGCGCCATCACCCTGGTGGAGAGCAACCTCTCCTCCCACACCGACACGGCCCAGGACCTGCTCTGCCGTGTTCTTCACCGGACGGGTGATTCCCTCCGGATCGGCATCACCGGCGTCCCGGGGGTGGGAAAGAGCACCTTCATCGAGACCTTCGGCTGCTTCCTGGTGGAGCGGGGGCACCGGGTCGCGGTCCTGGCCGTCGACCCCAGCAGTTCCCTGACCCGCGGCAGCATCCTGGGCGACAAGACCCGCATGGAGCGCCTGGCCCGGGACCCCCGGTGCTTCATCCGCCCCTCCCCGTCCGGCGGCGCCCTCGGGGGCGTGAACCGGAAGACCCGGGAAACCCTGCTCCTGTGCGAGGCCGCCGGTTACGACACCATCCTGGTGGAGACGGTGGGGGTGGGCCAAAGCGAGATCACGGTCCGCTCCATGGTGGACTTCTTCCTGCTCCTGATGCTCTCGGGCGCGGGCGACGAGCTCCAGGGCATCAAGAAGGGGATCATGGAGCTGGCGGACGCCCTGGTGATCACCAAGGCCGACGGCGACAACGCCGGCCGGGCCGAGGTGGCCCGGGCGGAGTACGAGCGGGCGCTGCACTACCTGGCGCCCGCCACGGAGGGGTGGGCCACCCGGGCCCTCACCTGCTCCGCCCTGACGGGCGGGGGGGTTCCCGAGCTGTGGGACGTGATCCGGGATTTCCGTGACCGGACCTCCCGCTCCGGCTTCCTCCAGGTCCGCCGGAAGGCGCAAACCCTCGACTGGATGCGCGACATGGTCCTGGACCAGCTCCGGCAGGCCTTCGAGTCGCGACCCGCCGTCCAGCGGATCCTGCGGGAGGTGGAGCGAGACGTCCTCGACGGCCGGCTCCCCGCCGCCGCCGGCGCCAAGCGTCTTCTGGACACGTTCTTCGGGGACTGAACCGCTCTCCCTCTTGAACGGGGCCCGGACTTCTGATACCCTTCATTTCGCCACATGACAACATTGGAGGGAAACCGCATGCGGGAATTCATGGCGATCTGCAAGGCCGTCTCGGACCCCCAGCGGGTCAGGCTTCTCGTGGCCCTCCAGGGGGGCGAACAGTGCGTCGGGACCCTGGTCCGGCTTGTCGGCCTCGCGCCTTCCACCGTGTCGAAGCACCTCTCCATCCTCCAGGGGGCCCGCCTGGTGGAGTCCCGCAAGCAGGGCCGCCGGGTCTTCTACCGCGAGGCGGGCGAGGACGCGCCCGAAGCGGTCACCGCCGCCCTCCGCTGGATCGGGACGGCCCTGGGCGACGACCCCGTGATCCGGGAAGACCGTCTCCGCCTTCAGGACACCGACTTCCGGCCCGGGGGAGACACGTCCCGGCCCCGCGGCTCCGCCCCGCGCCGCCGGGAGATCGACGCCCCTGCCTCCGCCCCCCTGCCCATGGACGAGTGGGTGGACTGATCCCGATGCCCGGGTTCCGTGACCACCTGGAAACGTGTGTCGCCCGGGCGGGGTCCCCGTCGGGTTCCCGCCTGCTGCTCGGGCTCTTCCTCCTCGCCTGCGCCGGTTTGCTCCTGGTGACCCGGCCCTGGTCGGTGCTTCCCGGGACCACCTGGCCCTGCGGGTTCGAGTCCGGCCGCGTAGCTCGCAACCTCGTTGCCGGGTACGGCTACGCCTCCCCGTTCGCCCGCCTTCCGGGGGACACGTTCGAAACCGTCCCCTCCGCGTCCCCCGGACGCCCACCCGTCGAGGGGGACACGGGACCGCCGCCCCCGACGGCGTGGGTCACCCCGCCGAACACCCTCCTGTGGTGGCTCGTCTTCGCCCTCTTCGGCACGTACACCCCGGCGGCCCTGGCCGCGTACCTCGTGGTCCAGGCGATCCTGACGGCGATCTCCATCGAGGTGGCCCGCCGGCTTCTCCACGCCGCGGCCGGGGCCGTCCCCGCCGGGCTGGGCGTACTCTGCTTCCTCGCTTACCCCGGCACCTGGTACTACGCCGTGGCCGACACCCACGGCACCGTCCTCTTCGCCCTCTTCGCCTTCCTGTCGCTGCTGTCCCTGCACCGCCTCGAGGAAACCGGCCGGGACGGCGCCCTTTGGCTTCACGGCCTCGCGTCGGCGCTCGCCGTCCTCTGCGAGCCCGCCTCGCTGCTCTTCTTCGTGGGGTGGGAATCCCGGTGCGCCCTCCGGTGGCGCCGCCGCCCCCCGGCAAACCCGGGACACGCCCCGGGGAGCGCGCGCCCGCGGCGGGGATTGACGGCCACCCGGTTCGCCCTGGTGATCGTCCTTTGCGCCGCCGCCCTCTGGGCCCCCTGGCTCGTCCGGAACCGCCTCGCCCTCGGCGGGTGGGTCCTGTTCAAGTCCAACATGCCCATGGAACTCTATTTCGGCAACAACGCGGGGAGTCGGGCGAACCCCTACGCCGCCCACGCGGAACGCTTCCCCGCCGCGTCGGAGAGCGAGCGCCGTCAACTGCTGGGAATGGGGGAGATCGCCTACGGCCGGCTCTGCGCCTCGCGTTTTGCCGACTTCGTCACGCAGCGGCCGGCCGACTTCCTGGCCCTGACCGCCCAGCGCATCCTCTGGTTCTGGAGCCTGCACCCCTTCAAGCCCAACCCGTTGCGGCCGGCCCTGACGGTCCTCTTCTGGGCCGTCCTGACGTTCTGGATGATCGGACGCCTTCGCTCCCCGGCCCGCGGCGGGACCATCGACCGCGCCTGCCTGTGGTTTTTGGTGCTCTACCCGACGGGCTTCTATTTGAGCCACTTCTTCCTGTACCGCTACCGGCACCCCCTGGAGGCCCTCCTGCTGCTGGCGGCCGCTCTCGTCACGGCCACGCGGGGCCCCACGACTTCCACTCCAGGCACAGCAGAAAAGCGTTGCCTGCACCCCGCGGGTTAGGGTAGAATTCAGCTGCCTGCGAATGAAAAGACTTGAAGCACAATCCGTCATGCTCGGGTATTCCGGAGGCTTCCGGGTCTTGGGTGGCGGCTGAGAGGAAAGGAAGGAAATTCAGGAGGAGGAGGCCCCCATGGCGCACATCATGATCGTGGACGACGACCCGGACATCATCCAGGCTTACCGCATGATCCTCGAAACCAGAGGGTACACCGTCACGGAAGCCTACTCCAGCCAGGAAGCCTGGAACCTGTTGCAGAAATCGACGCCGGACCTCATGGTTCTCGACTGCATGATGGAGGAGTTCACCTCCGGTTTCGACCTCGCCAAGGACATCCGGACCCAGTGGCCTCGCCTGCCGATCCTCATGCTGACCTCGGTGACCGAGCACATGAGTGACACGTGGAAATTCTCCCCCGAACAGGACGGCCACTGGCTGCCTGTCCAGAGATTCCTCGAGAAGCCGGTCGCACCCGACGTGATGGTGCAGGAGATCGAGAAGGCCCTCAAAGAGAGCGAAGCCGGGTCCCCGGGGGCCTGATCGGGCCACCCCGCAACCCCGCGACTCAAACCCGTTTCGAACACCCTTCCATGGCGGTGAGCACGGCCCCCTGTCCGAGGTCGAAGGCGGACAGGAGGGAGTCGAGCCCTTTCTCGACATCCTTTCGGTCCAGGACGAAAGCAATGGCGGAGAAGGACGTCGAGATCGCGAAAACCGGCACGCCGGCCCGAATCAAGGCCTGGTAGGCCACGCATGCCGCCCCCGGGCGCTCCCTGAAATGGGGGCCGTAAACGGCCAGCACGGTGACCTCGGGCCTCGTCCTGTAGCTCTCGAGGTGAAGCCGGTCCTTGCCGGCTTCCCAGAGGCCCGCGACGCGGTTCACCTCGCCCGCTTCGACGCAGAGGGTCAGGAGATGCCGTGAATCGGGAGCGAGGACCTCCGCCGCGAACTGGACGTTGATCCCGTGTTCGTACAACTGGTCGAGGATGAGACCTGTGAATTGGCCGGGGTTCGAGGTCGAAACGGCCTCGAGCTGTCCCAGTTCCTGGATTCTCAGGATCCCGCTGGCCTTCAGACTGCCCTTTTTCACCCTGGCCTCCCTTGCCTTCCGCCTTTACCGATGTCCCGCCGCCGAAACCATGCTTCGGTTTCTCTTTCTTAGTACATCTCTCCGGCTTCTATTGCAAGCCCCACCTTCGATTCGTCCCGGCGCGGGGTCGACCCCCGCCCCCGAGCTCCCACCGGTTCCGGCGAAATGCTCTTGAGAATGATTGAGATTGCGTTATACTGGGAATGGATTCACCGTCAGTTGCAGAGCCGGGTCAGAACAGGGGTGTGGCGGTGGACAGGGAGAGGTGGCGATGCCCTCGTCGACGCATTCCGGCCGAAACCCGTTCAAACCCAAGGATCTGATCGTCCGGGAAACCCTCTTTGAGATGTACGACCAGATCTTCGGCGAGGTGGACCTCTCCAGCGTGCTCCGGAAGACGACCGCGGCGGTCCGGCGCCTCTTCGACGCCGAGCAGGCCACCATCTACCTCGCCCTCGACGACACCCGCGAACTCGAGTCCATCACCACCCTGGACAACATCGCTCGCGCCATCCGCATCCCCATCGGCAAACAGTCGCTGGCCGGGTTCTGCGCGGCGACCGGCCGGGCCTTCGTGATCCCCGACGCCTACGGCGACCTCGGCGCCATCGACCCCGACCTCCGTTTCGACCGGTCCTGGGATGCCCGAACCGGGTTCCGCACCCGGGACGTGGCGTGCGCCCCCGCGCTCTTCCAGGGGGAACTCCGCGGGGTGGTGCAGGTGATCAACCGGAAGAGCGGCATCTTCTGCGAGAGTGATCTTGAGCCGCTCGAGAGCGTTTCCCGTTTCGTGGCGTACGCGCTCCACCACGCCCGCCTCTACGACGAACTGGCCACCCTCAAGTGCCTGGAGAAGGAGAAGTCCGACTTCATGCGGATCATCGTCCACGAGCTCAAGTCCCCCCTGGCCGCGTCCAAGTCCCTGGCCGCCGCCCTTCGCTTCGCGAACGAGGGCAATGCGAACCTCGTGTCGGTCCTGTCCCGGATCGAGTGCCGCCTCGACGAACTCCTCGGGTTGGTGAGCGACATCCTGTCCCTGTCGCGGATCAAGGGAGGCCGGCCCCTGGGCGAGGTGACGGTCTGCGACCTCGCCGCCGAAACCCGGGCCGTTCACGCGGGGTACGTGCAACCGGCCGAGGCGAAGGGCCTTCACCTGGCGGTGGACCTCCCGGCCGACCCGGTGCCGGTCCGGATCGACGTCCAGGCCTTCCGCCTCATCGTTTCGAACCTGGTGGGGAACGCCGTCAAGTACACGGAAGCCGGGGAAGTGCGGACACGCCTGACGAGAGAGGGGGAATGGGCCGTCCTCCGGGTGGAAGACACGGGCATGGGCATCCCCGCCGAAGACATCCCGAACCTTTTCAAGGAATTCTACCGAGCCTCCAACGCACGCCGCAGCCGGGTCCAGGGCACCGGGGTCGGCTTGGCGGGCGTGAAGGAACTGGTGAACCGCTTCCGGGGTCTGATGGAGCTGCGAAGCGAGGAGGGAAAGGGGTCGACGTTCACTGTCCGTCTTCCGCTCTGGCGCGAGGCGGGCGCACCCTGACCCTCCCTCAGGCCAGGAGTTTCCGGACGGCGCCGAGGTCGTCGAAGTAGCAGGCGGGGTACGTCCGGTCGCTGAAGGGCAGCCGGAGCTTCCCGTCCCGTTCCTCTACCTCCACCCCGACCAGGGTCGTCTCGAAGTGGTCCAGCTCCATCTCCACGTTGGAGACGTCGGAGAGGTTGTCCGCCCGTCGGTAGATGAAGAACCAGGCCAGGACGAAGGCGGTCAGGGGGTCGCGGGCGATGCCGTAGACGGGGACCCTCGGCGCGGCCGTGGCCGGTCTCGCGAGGAGGTCCCGCTCGCTGCCGGGCCACCCGACGTACTGGAGCCCGTGAAAAGCATAGGCGGGAACCATGGGGAACAGGTTGGCGGCCAGGGAGTGAAAGCGGTCGACCCGCTTGTCGGACTCGCAGGAGAAGGTGGGCCGGACCCCGAACAACCAGAACGGCAGGAGGAGGTCCCGGCCCACGCCTGCCAGGGCAGGGTCGACCGGGAGCGGGATGCACTCCACGGGGTAATCGGCCGCCCCGTTGAAGAACGTCCGGATCCGGTTCACCCGGGACTCGAGGTCGGGCACTTCCTCGCCCGGCGGCCCGAAGCCGTGACGGGGCAGGTGGAAGGCGTAGGCCTTCCGGCACTCGGGGCAGGCAAAGGCCACGTCGCCCGGTGCGCCGTCGAGCTTGATCCCGCAGTGGCGGCAGCTAATCCTTGAAAAATCCATGGTCGAGCACCTTCACGCTGGGGAGTTCCCCCGGCACGGACCGGGCAGCATCCCGGTACAGCAGGAGGAGGGAAGCGAGCACGAGGAAACCGGCGAGGCCGAAAAAGCTCGGTTTGTAAAGGGAAGCCAGCCAGAACCCGAGCGCGTTCGCCTGGCCGAGGAGGAGGGCCTTCAGGAAAAGCCCGTGCGGCCTCACCGGCCCGCCCACCTTGACCTCGAGGCTCAGGAGTCGCCCCCGGGCCGCGTCCATGAACGCCTCGTAGCGCTTCCCGTCGTGCTTGAGGGTGACCTTCCACAGGGGGCAGTAGTAGACCGCCACCCGGTCGTCCACGATGTCGGTGGAGTAGTCGATGGCGTCGTAGTCCATGCTGGTGGAGGAGAAGACCCCCAACCTCCCCAGCGTCTCCAGGGGGCGGTCCGACGGGTCGAACGACGGGTCCCCCCGCCTCCCCCGGGGCACGCCTTCCACTTCCTCGCGGGTCTTGGTGCGCTGCGTCCGGTACATCTCCCGGCAGCGCGCCTTGACGTCCGCGCAGGACCGGAAGGGCTGGAGCACGATGCCCTCCCGTTCGGCCCGCTCCCGCCGGAAGGGCTCGAGGGGCAGGGAACTCCCGGAGAGGAACCGGCTCTCGTCGAGCAGTTCCCGCAGGCCCCACTGGGTGGACCGCCCGGCCCCCGCGTCCACCGCGGGGATCACCATCCCCACCTCGGACAGCACGACCCGGGTTTCCAGCTTGTACCGGATCTCGATCTGTTCACTGAGCTGACCTTCCCCCCGCTGGTCGCCGGTCAGTTGGACGTGGTGGCGGACGTCCCGCTCCTGCTTGAAGGGGGTGGTGCCCGCCCGGATGGCCGAGTAACGGAAGAAGGGCACGAAGTAGAGCACCGTCTCCGACAGCGTCGCATTCCGCAGGAAGGCCGGGGACACGTAGAAGTGGACGTCCCCGTCGGTCATGACGCCCCCGAGCGCCTTCATCCCGCGCCGGACGCACTCCCCGACCGCCTCGCGCGAGACGACCGGTGGAACCAGGTAAGACGGCTCCAGGTGGTCTGGGGAGAAGAACTTCCCCCCGCAGTAATCGCAACGGGTCACGGTTTCGCCCCGGGCGACGTTCAGGACGCCGCCGCAATCGGGACAGCCGACGTTCCGCACTTCACCGGGCATCGTCACCTCCCCCCCCGTGCAAGATAGCCGATGGCGACGGTGACCCCCGCGACGGCCGGCGTCCACGGGGGCAGCGGCATCAGGGCGAAGGCCACCGGGATGACGAAGGCGGCCGCGCACCAGTAAAGATCCTGCCGCACGGACACGGTGAAGGGGGAGTGCGGCTCGGCGTTGAAGACGGTGGCGTCCATGCCGTCCACCCAGACCTCGTCCGTCTCCGGGTCATCCCCGGGAGCGGGGATCCGGTAGCAGGGGTAGAACAGGACCTCGGGCTTTTCCTGCTCCTCCGGGAGCGTCTCCGGTTCCTCGAAGGACTCGGGGTCCCACTGCGTCCCCAGGTCGTCCTGGCGGAAGCGGATGTCGCCCGCCGGCTTGGCGCGGACCGTGGGGACCCCGGTCAGCACGCCCAGGGAAGGCGCCGCCAGGGTCAGGCGGTTCGCGGAAACCCAGTAGGGCACGAAGCGGACCTCCGGGATGCCCAGGGCCGCCGGGTCCGTCTCGAGGGCTTCCGCGGCCGCCTGCATCGCGCGCCGCCCGTCCGCCAGGGGCGTCACCAGCATCGGCTGGTAGCTTTTCCCGCGCGAGATGACCAGGGAACTCCCGCAGAAGGCACACTGCATGAACCGGTCGACCGGGGAGACCTCCAGGTTCCCCCCGCACTGAGAACAGGGCAGCCTCATTCGCTTTCTCCTCCCGCCATCCCTCCCCTTCCCTCGCCGCCCGGGGCCGGCGTCGTCGTCGGCTTCGCTCTCCCCGGGCCGCTCCCCCGCCGTCTCCCGAATCCGCTTCGGCTCGCTTTGAACCGATTGTACCCGAGCCCGTCCCTTCAGGCAATCGGTTTTGTCTTGATGGCCGGGCGGTTTGCATATAGAATAAATGGATTGGCGGGACGGGGAATGAAGATACTTTTCATCAGCGCATATCTGCCGGGCCGAGGCCTCCACGGGGGGAGCAGCCGAATCTTCGAACTGCTGCACTACCTTCACCGGCACCACGAGATCACCCTCCTCTGCTTCAAGAACCGCCTGGACGACGACTCGCGGCTCAAGGACCTCCGGTCCATGTGCAAGAAGATCTCGGTTTTCCTGACCCGTGAGAAGCTCCCTTTCTACCCCTTCCCCTTCGAACCCTTCATGGCCTACAGCCAGGACGACTTCCGCAAGAAGCTCCAGAAACTGGTCCAGCGGGAGAAGTTCGACCTGGTCCAGTACGAGTACGTCCAGATGGGGATCTACCACAAGGACCTGGCCCACATCCCCTCGGTCCTCACCGAGCACGAGGTGAACTTCCTGGCCCTCCAGCGGAGCCTCCCTTTCGTCAAGGGCCCGCTGAAGAAGCTCAAGGACTACTACGACTCGCTCCAGATGATGAAGCGGGAGCTGGACGTGCTCAACCAGATGGACCGGGTCATCTGCATGAACCGGCACGACGCGAACGCCCTGGTGGGGTACGTTCCCCAGGAGAAACTGGAGATCCTCCCCCACGGCGTGGACACCGCCTATTTCGCCCCCATGTCCGACGTCACCCCCGAGCCCAACGCCATCGGGTACTTCGGGGCCTTCCAGCACTACCCCAACGTGGACGCCGTCCACTATTTCGTCCACGACATCTTCCCCCTCGTCAAGGAACGAATCCCGGACGCCCACTTCTACGTCATCGGCAGCAACCCTCCCGAAGAGATCCGGCAGCTGCATGGCCGCACCGACATCACCGTCACCGGTTTCGTCCCCGACATCCGGCCCTACATGGCCCGTTGCGCCGTCATCGTGGCCCCCATCCGCCTCGGCCTGGGCATGCGGGTGAAGGTGGTGGAGGCCATGGCGATGGGGAAGCCCGTTGTTGCCACGGAGCTGGCCTGCGAAGGCATCGACGTCACGGACGGGGTCGACGCCGCCATGGCCAACACCGAGGAAAGTTTCGCCGAGAGCGTCTGCTACATGCTCCAGGACCATGCCTGCGCCTCCGCCATGGGCGCCGCCGCCCGCAAGCTGGTGGAACGTAACTTCGAGTACCGGGCCATCGGGGAGCGCCTCGACCGGATCTACCGTTCCGTGACCAACCGCTGATTACCACTTGAAAACCGGGCGGCCGCAGGGTAGACTTGCGCCTTTTCGGGGGTGACCATGCTGGGTGGAAAAATGCGGAAAGAACTGAGGGGTCGGGCGCACGGGATCAAGCCCGCCGTCCACGTCGGGAAGGACGGTATCAGCCCCGGCCTCCTCGCCGAGATCGAACGCACGGCCCGCAGCACCGGAATCGTGAAGATCAAGGTCCTCCCCAACGCCTTCCTGTCCCCCGCCGAAGCCGAGGCCGAGCTGGCCGCCGGTCTTCCGGGCGAGTTCGTCGGCCGGGTCGGTCGCATGCTCATCTATTTCCAGGAGGAGGAAGCCGTCCCGCCCCCGGGGCCCGCCCCGGAAAAGGCCGTCCGGGCGCCGCGCAGGCCCGTCCCTCCCCGAAGCACCCCCCGGCGCCCTGCACCCTCCCGCCGCGCCCCGCGAAAACGGCCGTGAACATGACGCCCCGGAAGAAGCGATGGCTGTCGGTGCTGGGGGTGCTCACCCTCGGCGCCCTGGTGGTGGCCCTCTACGACCCGTCCCTCTTCTGGTCCGGCCTCAAGGCGGTGGGCCGCTTTTTCAAGCAGGTGGGCATCGCGGTGGAGGCGTACGCGAAAACGGCAGGGCCTTTCTCCGCCGGGCTGGCCCTCTGCCTGATCGGCTTCTTCGACTCGTCCTTCACCCCGGTCCCCGAGGGAAACGACATCCTGGTCGTCTACTTCTCCATCCACCACCCGGCGTACATGTTGTGGTTCGTCCTGGCCAGCACCGTCGGCTCCCTGCTCGGTTCCTTCATCCTTTTCGCCATGGGTCGGCGGGGCGGCGAGATCCTTGTCCGCCGCCACATCTCGGAACAGAAGTACCGACGGTTCGCGGCCTGGTTCCGCCGCCGCGGGTTCTGGGCCGTCTTCGTCCCCTGCATCATCCCGCCCCCCATGCCGTTCAAGCTTTTCGTCCTGACCGCCGGCGTCCTGAGGCTCTCCTGGCCGGTCTTCACCCTGGCCACCACCCTGGGGCGCATCGTCCGTTACGGGATATGGGGCGTGCTTACCGTCATCTACCGCGACGAGATCCTGTACTTCATGAAGCACCACATGCTCCAGGTCGGCCTCGTCATCTGCGGCGTGATCTTCGTGCTGCTCATGGCCAGCTGGGCCTTCTCGCGCTTCCTTCGCCGGGACCCCGCCGCGGCGGCCTCCCCCGGGGCCCCCGCCGTGGAACTGACCGAGACCGAACCCTGATCAAATTCGTAAAACGCCTAGAAAGATGAGGTTGCGAAATGCGGTTTCCGGTCGATTGGACGGCCATCCCGCCGCCCTCGCCAAACACCTTCAGTCTAAACCGCTAAAAGCCTCTTTTGCTACTTCTCCGGGCAATACTCGTCCGTGAACCCCGAGGCGCGTTCCCGCCCGTCGAGCCGCTCGGGCCCCTCCGGGATCACCCCGAGCCGGACCAGCTGCGCCCGGAACTCGTAGCGGACGTCGATGGCCTGGCAGGGCTCGGGCTCCAGGTCCAGCGCCACACGCTCCACGCGGTTGTCGACCTCGTCGCCCATCCCGGTGGCGGCATACTCCTCCTTCTCGACCCGGGCCTGGCCGGCGGGGGCGCTTCCCGGGGCCGCGGACGACTTGTCGACCCGCTTGCTCTCCGGCGCGGGGGCGGCTGGCGCGGCTTCCGGCGCCGGGGCGTTCCCGGCCGCCGTTTCGTCGGCCCGATCCCGGGTCACCCGGACTTCCTTCTCGTAGAACACCGCGGCGGAGATGATCCCGAGGTTCTCGGTTTTGCCCAGGGCGGCGCCGTAGGAATCCTCCTCGGAGGTGAAAAAGAACTTCCGGGCCGCGCCGCTGCTCACCTGCCATCCGGAGACGGTCACCTCGTCGTGAGGGTCGATGACCCACTTGGTCGCTTCCCTGGCGGAGGTCCGCTTGGCGTCCACCGTGTTGAGGCCGTCCACCGAGAGGGCCACGGCGATCCGGCGCGCCGAGGTGTTGACCAGGCGGATGCTGTACTCCCGCCCCTTCAGCGCCTCGACGTAGGATTTACCCTCGTGGGTGTAGAGGGGGGCGCGGATCCCGTCCACCCAGACCTCCAGCCGGAGGGGGCCGGCCCCCGAGACGGTCCGCTGCACCGCCTCCGGTTCGCAAGCCGCCATCGCCAGAGCGGCCAGGACAATCAGCATCGTTCCACCCACGTTCTTCATGACATCCTCCCGCCATCGATCTCGGGATCTGGACGAGGGCATCCTGCCGGTCTTGCGTCTTTTTTCGATGTCAATCTCCCCGCAATGAACGTTGATGCTCCCTCTAATGATCGCCGATTGGAGATTTCCCGCGAATCACGAGAATGAACGCGAATCAGAAATCAACAATCAATAGATATTATTCGTGTTATAAATTCGCGGATAGTCGCGTTATTCGCGGGAAATCTCCCTTTCGCGACTTTTTGCGACCGCGTCAACTTTTGCGGGCCGCCAGGCTTGTCTTTTCCCTCGCCGTCGGTTATCATGAAGCCATACTTGCCGGAGCCGCCACCGTGTTCTGTCACCAGTGTTTTCGGACCTTGACCCAATCCGGCCCCTGCCCCGACTGCGGCCACGACGCCGGCAGGGAAACCGGCGGAGCCCCGGCGCTCCCGCCCGGCACCGTGGTGGGCGGCGCGTTCCGGACGGGCCTCGTCGTCGCCCGGGGCGACCTCGGGTTCGCCTACGCGGCCCTCGACCTGGGTTCGAAGCAGACGGTGACCCTTCTCGAGTACTACCCTCACGCCCTGGCATCCCGCGGCCCGGACGGGGTCCGGGTCGTCCCCCAGCACCCCGCCTGGTTCGCGCACTGGATGGAGCGTTTCAAGGCGGAGCATTCCCCCGCGGGCCGTGTCAGGCGGGGTGCGCAGCCCGCCGTGCGGTGGGTCGAGGCCGGGGAAACCGTCTACACGGCGGTGGTGGCCGTCGGCTCGACCGCGGCCGCCGTACCCGCCAACGCCGCGGCGGCCCTGCGGGTCGCCGCCACCGGGAGCAGCCCCCAGAGCACCCCCCGCCCGGAACTCCCCCGGGTAAAACCGGCCTCGACCGCCAAGTCCGGCTGCGGCATGGCCGCCGCCATCTTCCTCCTCGCCCTGGTGTTCGTCCTCGTCCTGATCATCCTGGCCAGTCGCCCGTCGAAACCGGTCTCCACCCGGCCGCCCGCCTCGCGCCCGGCGGCGAAGACCGCACCCCCGAAGGGCGGGGCCGAAGGGGCTCCCGAGACCAACACCCTGGGAATGACTTTCGTGAGGCTTTCCCCCGGGCGGTTCGTCCGGGGCTCGTCCCTGGGCGACCCCGAGGAGCGGCCCCTCCACGGGGTGACCCTCACCCGGCCCTTCGCCCTGCAAACCACCGAGGTGACCCAGGCCCAGTGGAAGGTCTTCATGGAAAACAATCCCTCTACCTTCAAGGGAGACGACCGGCCGGTGGAGAACGTCTCCTGGGAGGAGGCCCAGGAGTTCGTCCGCAGGCTCAACAAAGCGGACCCCGGCAAGGGCTACCGTCTTCCCACGGAAGCGGAGTGGGAGTACGCCTGCCGGGCCGGCCGCACCTCGACGCGTTACGGCCTTCCCGACACCATCGCCTGGCACGGAGGGAACGCGGGCGGCACGACGCACCCCGTGGGGACCCGGCGCCCGAACCGTTGGGGGCTTTACGACATGCTGGGGAACGTGGCCGAGTGGTGCGCCGACGGCTACGGCGACTACGGGACGGAGCCCCTCGAGGACCCGGTGGGCCCGGCCGAATCCGAGACCCGGGTGAGCCGGGGGGGCTCCATCCTCGTCGAGGGCCGGGACCTCCGCGCCTCCCGCCGATCCCATCACACTCCCCGGTTCCGCTACCCCGACCTCGGCTTCCGCCTGGCCCGGGACTGAGCCCTTCGAGCCGTGATACGGACCACCGGGGACTGGGTCTCAAGGCCTGGGAGCTTTGGTCCCGCCAGGTTGAGCTTCCGCGCCCCGTTCAAGGGTTACGCTTCCCCGGCCACCGGGCAGAGGGAGAGGGCAACATCCACCATCCGCCAACGCTGTCTCATCTTCGCCACAGAAGTAGCCGTGGTCGACATCCAGATGCCAGTCCCCGACCCGGGAGGCGGTTCTCGCCAATTTTCTTCGGGAACACAATTTGATCTATCTTCCGAAAAACGTTATAATCAATCCCATTTTGAAGGTGTTATGGGAATGTCTTCCTGTGACCCATGGAGGATCAATTGTTGTTCCGATCCGCCGGTTTTATGCTCTGCCTCGTGACCCTGTTAACCCCGACGGCCGCTGGCGTCAACCAGTGGACCTCCATCGGGCCTTACTCCGAAAGGGTTCGTTCCCTGGCCATCGACCCTCAGCATCCAGCCACCGCCTACGCATTAGGCGATCGGTGGCTCTATAAAACAACCGACGGTGGGAGCAACTGGGCCCCCGTTCATTGGGGTGGAAACGCTCTTGCCGTGGATCCCTCGGCTCCGGCCACAATCTACCATGGAGACAGTTATAAACTATGGAAGAGCACCGATGGCGGCGCGCATTGGGATGAGGTCGGAAACGGATTGCCGACGTCAATCGGCTACATTGCCGCCATCGGCATTAGCCCGGCGGCGCCCGCGACGGTTTACCTTGGAACATCGAGTGGTGTTTACCGTTCCTCGAACGGGGGTCAGAACTGGTCACCCGTGAATCAGGGATTGTATTACACGATCACCCGCAGCCTCGTGGTCCATCCGGGCAATGCCGACATCGCCTTCATCGCCACCCAAGGCGGAGGAGTTTACAAAACCAACAATGGAGGCACCAACTGGGTCCAGGTCAACACCGGCTTGACCTACCTCTACCCGGAAGCGCTGGCGATCGACCCGAAGACCCCTTCTACCTTGTATGTCGGGTCGTCCCAGGGCATTTTCAAGACCACCGACGGGGGAGACCACTGGACGGCCGCCGATGGAGGCCTGACGAACAAGGACGTTCATCTCATCGTGCCGGACCCCTCCTCGCCCTCGACCCTGTATCTCGGCGTTGGCAACGATGGGCTCTTCAAGTCGGTCAACGGAGGAAATACCTGGTCACCCGCAAACGGCGGCTTCCCTTCCCCGCTGAACGTGAGCGCGGTAGCCGTGCATCCCGGGTCCTCCTCGACTATCCTGGCGGGGGTAATCGATCACGGCGGTCTTTATCGCAGCCTGGATGGGGGAGAAAACTGGTCGCCCTCGAACCGGGGAATCCTAAACGTCAGCGTTCAATCGATCGCCACCTCTCCGACAACTCCCGCCACTCTCTACGCCGGGACCTTTGGAATCGGTATTTTCAGGACTGAAAACGAAGGGGCGGACTGGACGGAATGCAATAACGGTCTGACCTGGTTCGGTGTGACCAGCCTTGCCGTCGACCCGGTCTCCCCGGTGGAAATCTTTGCCGGGACGGATGGGGGGGGGGCTTTCCGTTCAAAAGACGGAGGGAATCATTGGTCGGAAATCAACGCAGGCCTTCCGGACACCCTTTCATCCATCCTCACCCACCGATGGCTGCCGACGACTCTTTACGCGGCATCCCCAGTAGACCGCGTTTACAAGAGCATCGATGACGGTGATTCTTGGACGCCGAAGAATACGGGCCTCAACGCCGGCAACATCTACTCCATGGTTATGAGTTCATCAGTACCGGCCACTCTCTATGCCGGGACTTTTCTCGGAGTTTTCAAGAGTACCGACGGCGGGGAGTCCTGGTCCAAGGCGGCGAATGGTCTTCCTTCAGCAGCTTTCAATTTCGCCATGGCCATGCCGCCTTCAAACCCGGACCTTGTCTATGTGTGCTACGAAAGCTATGGGATCTACAAGACCACCGACGGGGGTCAGAATTGGAGTTTCGCCGGCATGGGTCTTGATGGGGCCGACGTCCTGAGTCTCGCCATCAACCCGGACCAACCTTCTCGTTTATATGCTGGGACCGATGGTTACGGGGTGTTCAGATCCCTGGACGGCGCCCAGAGTTGGGCCCCTCTGACTTCCGGCTTCGGAAGGGCCGGGGGGACCGCAGTCTTGTCTCTGGCTTTAAAAACCGACGATCCAGCCACGCTTTACGCCGGAAAGGAAAACGAAGGGATTTACATGATCACTTTCTCTCTCGATATCAACCGCGACGGGGAATCGAACGTCGTTGACGCTGTGATGCTATCGGGCTGCCTCGCCTCAACGGTGCTCCTTCCGGAGTGGAATCGTGGCGATATCAATGTGGATGGCCGGCTTGACGCCTCCGACCTGGTCTGTCTGCTGGTCGAATTAACGCATTAGCGCACCCGTTTTCGCGCCCCCCCTCTTGGCAATCCCATGGCCGCCGCCGACGTTCTCACCGCCGCCTCCGCCCGCCGTCTCTTTCTCGGCGCCCAGGGCCTGCTCTCCCCCCCCGTCGATCCCGGGCCCCGGCCTGTCGCTCCTGTCACTGGTCACCCGGCTGGGATTCGTCCAGGTGGACACCATCAACGTCGTCGCCCGCGCCCACGACCTCACCCTTCACGCCCGCCTGGACGATTACCGCCCCGAGCAATTGAAAACCCTCCTGGAACGGAACCGATCCCTCTTCGAGCACTGGACCCACGACGCCTCCGTCATCCCCACCGCCTGGTACCCCCACTGGAAAACCCGCTTCCGCCGCGACCGCCCCCGCATCGAGGCGCACCCCTGGTGGCGCAAGCTCCTGGGGGAGCACCGTGAGAGCGTGTGCGCCGAGGTCCTCGGCCGGATCCGCGCCGAAGGCCCACTCCGCAGCGCCGACTTCGAGCACCGGGGCGACCGGGGCCCCTGGTGGGGGTGGAAACCCGCGAAAGCCGCCCTCGACTACCTTTGGCGCATCGGCGACCTGGCCGTGGCGGGCCGGACGGCCTTCCAGAAGCTCTACGACCTCCCCGAACGGGTCTTCCCCGGCCTTCACGACGCCCCCGAGCCCGATCCCCCGGCCCACGCCGAGTGGGTCTTCTCCTCCGCCGCGGAACGCCTGGCCGTCTTCACGCCCCGGGAACTCGCCGCCTTCTGGGACGACCTCGGGGCCGGCGAGGCCTCCGCCTGGTGCAACGCCGCCGTGCGCGAAGGCCGTCTCGTCGAGGTCCTCGTGGAGTCCGCGGACGACGGGAAGCCCCGTCCCGCCCTCACGTTCCCGGACTGGCCGGACCGCCTTCACCGTCTTCCCCCGCCGTCGGACCGTCTTCGCCTCCTCAGCCCTTTCGACCCCGTCCTGCGGGACCGGGACCGCTGCCGCCGTCGCTTCGGCTTCGACTACTCCTGCGAGATGTTCACGCCCGCCGCCCGGCGACGCTACGGGTACTACGCCCTCCCTCTCCTCGAGGGCGACCGGTTCACCGGCCGGCTCGACGCGAAACTGCACCGCGACCGCGGGGTCATCGAGGTTCGGGGGCTCTGGTGGGAGCACGGGATCCGGGCGACCCGCCGCCGGACCACCCGGCTCCACGAGGCGCTCCATCGCCTGGCCGCCTTCGTCGGAGCACGCGCCGTGGAATTCTGACATCCCCGCCAGAAGTGCCATCGCCCTCGGGGCCATGGCTCAACCGAAGGCGATGCAGACACTTTCCCGTTCGTTTTCCGGGTTCTTATCAATCCCCGAGCCCCGTCGCCGAATCCCGGAGAGGTCGCCCGGGGCGCTCAGCGGCCGGCCTGGAGGGCGGCCAGCACGTCGAGGCAGTCCACGGCGGCGTAGTTGTACCGGTAGGCGGCCACGTGGGCCACGGCCTTCTCGTAGTTGGTCCACTGGGCCGCCTGCTCGGCTTCCGAGCGGTACTGCAGCGTCCCCTCCCAGGCCGTGAGGTCGAAGGGGGGTGTCCGGGGCACGCCGCCCGCCCCGTAGTAGATCCGGTCCCAGGAGGTGCCCCAGAGGTAGAAGTTGTTCTCGTGCACCTTGATGTTCACGTAGACGGTCTCCTCCCCCCGCCAGGGCTCGAGTTCCTCCCGGATCCACTGGGCGGCGTCCCGCTCCGGGTGCTCGTACAGTTTCATCTCGACGTGCTCGGGTCGGATGAAGAGCGGCCCCGCCGTCTCCCCCGGCTCCACCACCCGCCCGTGCACCACGTAAAGACCCGCCCCCATGTTTTCAAAGAGGTCGAGAAGCGCCGTCCCCACCGGGCCGTTCTCGGAGAAACCGGACACCACGGGGGGGGCATACCCTACCCACCCCGCCAGCCACGCGTACCCGCCCGGGCCGTCCCCGGGCCGGCCGGTGGCCAGGTCCAGGGCGTGGGTCTCGTAGTCCAGGAGCAGGGCCTGGAGTTGGTCCGCAGGGTAGGAGGCCAGTCCCAGGAAATCGAAAGTCCAGTAGTAGGGCGAGGGTGGGCGGACGTGGTAGGAGACCACGGCCTGCCGGGACTTTCGCAGCCGGTCCAGCAGCCCGGGCGCCTCCGCGGCGTAGGCCTGGACGACGGGGTCGGTGAGGTAGACATCCACGGGGACGTCGTACTTCTCGTGGATATCCAGGATCCGGTTGACGGTGCGGGCGCTGTCCTGCGGCAGCACCCAGTCGTGGGTGTTGATGGAGAAAAGGACGACGGGCACCTCCGCCCCGCAGTGCGCCTTGATGGATCCCTCGATGGCGCCGTAGGAGGAAAATTCCTGGATGGCCGTCCGCCCGGGGTTCGCCCCGTACACATCCTGCCAGAGGCGAACCGCTTCCGGGTAGGTGACCGACACGATCTCGCCGGCGTCCATAAAGGGCCGGAGGACGCCCAGCATCTCCGCCAGCCGGTCGTTGGTTTCGGCTCCCCCGGCGTCGGGGGTCTTCTTGTCGCGGATGTGGAGCGAGGCGGTGTGCATGGTCCCGTCGGGCAGGTCGCCGCGGCGCAGCTTGTCCACCAGTTCCCGCACGTAGGAGCCCTGGGCCCCGAAAACGGGGGAACCGCTGGCGTGGGTCGCTCCCAGGAGGGTCTGGTCGTGGGGGTCGCCCTGGCCGACGTAGACAATGCCCCGGGCGGGGTCGTGGAGGTAGAAGGTCTCCAGGGTGCCCGGATTCCAGACCCCCGAGGACATCTCGTCGAACCAGTGCCCCGCGAAGGCCGGGACGCTCAGGATCTCCGGGCGCCAGGTCTCCTGGGGGAAGACGCGGCCGTGAACCAGGCCGTCCGCCCCGACCTCGCCGTCGGCGCGCCAGTCCACCAGGCTCAGCAGTTCGCCGCCTGTCCCGCAGGAGGCGTGGATGACCCCGCCGATCACGGGGGCGGGATCGACGCCCAGGTCCCGGAAGAGCCGGGCGATGTCGGCGTAGTTGTACTGGACGAGGTGCCCGTGGGGGTCGGGCGAGAAACCGAGGTCTTCCGCCAGGTAGCGCACGATGTTCTTGCCGTTGGTGGATGCCGTGACCTCCCCCGTGTCGAACCGGGCCACGGCGTCGAGCACCGCCCAGTCGGACTGCCAGTCCAGGACGACGCCGGCGTCGCGGAGCAGGTGGAGCCTTTCCAGGAGGTCGTTCCGGTACTCCAGGTACCCGGAACGGGTGGACACCATGCCCTGCCAGGAGTCCTCGTTGTGGGAGAAGAACGTCAGGTAGACGGGGGTCTGGGGAGAAGCATCGGCGAGGGTGCAGCCCCCGAGCCCGAGCCCGGCGTCGCCCAGGACCGCCAGGCCACCCTGCCCCGCCGTCACGAGCCACCCCTCGGCCCCGGCCCCGAGCGCGGGGAAGAGGCTCGCGAGGTCCACCACGGTCCGGGCCCGCGGAGAGAGTCGGAGGGTGACGCTCCCTCGTTCGCCCTCAGGGGTGACGACGGTCAGACGGACCCGCTGGGTGATCCCCGAGGCGTTGAACAGGATGGGGACCGGACGGTCCGGGCCGCCGCCCAGCGGCAGGGTCAGGCGGTGGGCGGTGCGCCCCGTCAGCAGGGTCTCCGCTTCACCGGCCCCCCCCGCGAGACGGGCGAACAGGCCCCGGGAACCGAACCGGACCACCAGGCCGTCCACCGGGGACCCGGCCGCCAGGAAGGGCTGGAGGTCCACGGAGCCTCGGCCGCCCGCAGGGACCGGCACCGGGACCGGGGCCCCCTCCACGCCGGCCGCCACGGGGATCACCGATGCCGTGACCGCTTCGCCCCAGGGGTTGTCGAGGACCAGGGGCAGGGAGGCCCCGCCGGATGTCGGGAGCGGGAGGGCAACGGCCACCGCGTCCGGGTCGGCCAGGGCCGGCAGGCAGGTGACGGACCCGCCGGCGATGCCGGAGAGGGTGAGCCCGCACAGGGGCCCCGTCCCCGCCGCCCGGATCCGGGCAACGGACGACGTCGACACGCAAAACACCGAGGAGAGCATCACGGCGAACGTGCTCCGGGCCTCCAGGGCCAGCGTCCGCCCGGCCAGCACCGTGCCGTCGGCGGCGACGGCTTCCAGCCGCACCGTGTTCGCTTCGGCACCGGCGTTCATCAGCGCCACGCCGGTCCAGACGGGCGCCGAGGGCCCGGCGGGCATCAGGAACGTGACGTCCCTGGCCAGCCGCTTGGGAAGCGGGCAGGACAGGCTCAGGCCGAGCCCCGTGAACCGGTAGACCACGGCGAGAGAAACCCCGGTCGACGTGCCCAGGACCCGGGCGCACGTGCCCACGGTCAAGGGGATGCGGAGGGCGGTTCCGGCCGGGACGGTGTGTGAACTGGACCGGGGGTCCCCGCCCTCGAAACACTCGATCTGAAGCGCCTGTTCGGCGCCGGTGGTGTTGCAGGCCTCCAGGGAGCTTTCCCACCCGCTGGCACAGGCGATGAAGGGGACGGCGGTCTCGAAGGCCCAGGTGCGGGTCGCTGCCGCTTCCACCCGTTCGGCCATCTGGCGGACGGCCCCGGCGTTCACGATGCCGGAGGAGACGTCCGACGGGTAGCACCACCCGGCGGGGTTGGCCCAGTCGGCGGGCGGGGTGTTGGGGGCGTTGTGCGGGAGGTCGGTCCGCCCCGCGAGGCTGGGAAGCAGCGCCACGAGGTACTCCGGGCCCGGGTTGATCTGGACCCAGGGGCCCCGGGTGCTCCAGCTCTCGAACCCCTGCCGGACGTGGGGTTTGTCGGGACGGCTCTGGACGTGGTCCCGGACCCCGGCCGTGAACATCACCTCCAGGCCGGGCAAGCCGTCGACCGCGTCTTCCGCCAGCCGGACGGCCTCCCGCAGGTCCCAGAAGGCGTCCGCCTCGTCGACGGTCAGGATCGACGCCGGCCAGGCGCCGCCGAAAGCGTTGTTCGCCTCAAGCGCCCGGGACACCGTCCGGGAGTAGACGCTGCGCCCCGCCAGGGTGTAGGCGCCCAGCGGGAAGTCCTCGCCCATCTCCAGCACGCCGTCGAAATCGAGGTCCGGGAGGCTCTCCCCGGTGGCGGGGTTGTAGGCGACGGTGTAGACCCCGTCCCCGTTCCCGTCGTGAAAGACCGGCACCGTCCCGGCCGGGTTGTAACGGATGTCGGCGGTGTAAACGGAGGCCTCGAGGGGGCCGTATCCCTGGTACCGCGGGTTGAGGGCGTTGAAGTCCACGGCGTGGCTCTCGCCGTCGATCAGGCGGTATCCCCCCAGGTCCACGGTGGCGATCTGGCTGGAGACCGGCGACTCCCACTGGATGACGTACCGGAGGACCCCCGCCAACTCGGCCCCGTGGCGGGCCGCCACCGCCGCCACCATGTTCCCGCCGTTGGAGAGACCGATCGCCCCCACGTTGGCGGTCTTCACCGGGACGGGGCAGCGCTGGGCGATGGTCTTGCCCGTGGAGTCCACCGACAGCCCCGCGGCGTAACGGATGACGTCGCAAACGGCCTGGATGGACCGCTCCCCGCGGTCGTCGTAGGTCCCCGAGGATGTGAACGGACCCTGGCGGCCACCGGGAAAGAGGAACGACACCACGACCACATCGTCCAGGGGCGGCGGGAAGGGGTTGTTCAGGTCGCCCGCCGAGGTCCCGCCCTGGCAGACCACGATTACCGGCGCCCCGTCAGCGAAGCGGGCGTGGCCCGCCGCCGGGACGAAGAGCCGGACGGCGAGCGCCCCGCCGGACACCCCGGTGCTGGAGGACGGCAGGCGGAGATCGATAGCGGTCAGCGCGGCCGTTTCGGCGCGCACCGTTCCGGAGAACATCAGGAACCAGAAGGTCAGGGCCCCCACAACCCCCAGGGCCACTCCTTTCAGCTCACGGCTTGATCCGGGCACGACATCGCAACGGCTCATGATTCTCCTCCCACGCACGGTACTCCCTCGGGACCACGAAGCTCCCGCTCCTTCGCTTCAGGTTCCCCGGTCGGAGAGTTCAATCGCGGGTGAGTGCGATTGTTTCAAGGGAAGCGGTGAAATCGAGGGGCGAATAGGGCCCGAAGGACGTAAAGGACCCAAAGGACCCAAAGGACCCAAAGGGCCCAAAGAACCAAAAGGGCCCAAAGGACACAAAGGGCCAAAGGACACAAAGGACCAAAGGACACAAAGGACCAAAGGACACAAAGGACCAAAGGACACAAAGGACCAAAGGACACAAAGGACCAAAGGACACAAAGGACCAAAGGACACAAAGGACCAAAGGACACGAAGGACCAAAGGACACAAACGACATGAAGGGGAAGAATGCTTGAAGGTATGAAGGGCATGAAGGGCATGATAAACCAGATGAGGTCCTAGGCCGAGAGATGCCGTCCTTTATGCTTTTTTAGGCGCTTTAGCGGTTGCGTTCTTCCCAACATGTTGTCGTTTCTGGTTGCCTGCCGAGGCCACTTTTCCGGGCAAAGTCCTGGAAAAAGCCTAGTCCTCTATGCCCTTTATGCCCCTTATGCCCCTTATGCCCTTTATGTCCTTTATGCCCTTTATACCCTTTATACCCTTTATACCCTTTATACCCTTTATACCCTTTATACCCTTTATACCCTTTATACCCTTTATACCCTTTATACCCTTTATACCCTTTATACCCTTTATACCCTTTATACCCTTCATACCCTTTATACCCTTCATACCCTTTATACCCTTCATACCCTTTATACCCTTTATACCCTTCTGGTCCTTTCGGTCCTTTCGGTTCTTTCGGTTCTTTCGGTCCTTTCGGTCCTTTCGGTCCTTTCGGTCCTTTCGGTCCCTTTGATCCCTTTGGTCCCTTCGTCCTTTCCGCCGTAATGCACAGCCGCCGAAGATTGCCCCTTGCCGGGTGCGGGCGCTTCGGGTACGATGGGTCGGCACCGGCGAAAGGAGGACAATCATGTCGAGAGCCATCCCCATCTTCCAGGTTGACGCCTTTACCCACCGCCCCTTCTCGGGCAACCCCGCCGCCGTCTGCCTTCTCGAAGCCGAAAAGGAAACCGGCTGGATGCAGTCCGTCGCCCTGGAGATGAACCTCTCCGAGACGGCCTTCCTCGTCCCCGAGGGCGACGGGTTCCGGATCCGCTGGTTCACGCCGGCGGTGGAGGTCGCGCTCTGCGGTCACGCCACCCTCGCCAGCGCCCACGTGCTGTGGGAGACCGGGACACTCGACCCGGGCCGGCCGGCCCGTTTCACGAGTGCGAGCGGTCCGCTGGGCGCCCGCCGGGACGGCGGCTGGATCGAACTGGACTTCCCGGCCCGCGCGGAGGGCCCGTGTGAAGCGCCCGCCGGCCTCGCGGAGGGGCTGGGCCTGGAACCGGTCTACGTGGGCCGCAACGTGGACGACTACCTCGTCCTGGCGGCGTCCGAGACGGTCGTCCGGGGCCTTGCGCCGAACCAGGCCCTGCTGCGGAAGCTGAACGTCCGGGGCGTCTCCGTCACGGCCCGAGCCGAGACACCGGGGTTCGACTTCGTCTCGCGCTTCTTCGCGCCCGGCTCCGGGATCGACGAGGACCCCGTCACGGGGTCGGCCCACTGCTGCCTGGGACCGTTCTGGGGCAAGCGCCTCGGGAAGACGGACCTCACCGCCTTCCAGGCCTCGGCCCGCGGCGGCGTCGTCCGGGTGCGGGTGGCCGGTGACCGTGTGTTCCTCGGCGGACAGGCGGTGACGGTGTTTCGCGGGGAGTTTGCGGAAGCGGTTTAGGGTGTTGGGTTGTAGGCTGAAGGCTGAAGGCTGAAGGCTGAAGGCTGTAGGCTGTAGGCCCGGAGAGTTTCCCATCGGGGTCGGTATCGGGGTCGCCGTCGCAGTCGCCGTCGCAATCGCAGCCGTGAACGCGGTCGCAGCCGGGATCGGCGGCCCCCTTGGAACCATCATGTAGTGCAAACAATAATATTTACTGTTATAACTAATATTGATGGTTTCGTAAAAAGTCGGAAAACGAACGGGAAAGTGTCTGTAAGACGTTTGTTTGAGCCATCACCCGGAGGGTGATGGTACTTTTTTACGGCCCCATCAATATTATTCAGAGATGTCATGAAAGATCGGGCTTTCGGGCGAATTCAGATCATCAGACGAAACAATCTGTATGATGCTTCAGATAAGCCTTGCTGACCGTAAAGACCTTGTTACAGTTGTGACATCGGAACTCGTGATCATCGGTGTTTCCCGATAGGATGCATCCTCCCCAGTCAATCGTCACGGTTACATCAGTCTTATAGCCGCATACTCCACAGGGAATAACGAATGTTACATCCCGGCCTTCAGCGGCTTCGCTCGTCCCGACAGAAGCCGTTTGCTCCTCACTGTACTTGTTCTCGTCAATTGAATTCGGAGTGGACGAGTTGATTTCACGTTCCGCTCTTTCTTTTTCGTATATTTGACCGAGTGCATATCTAAAATTGTCCACATGCTTTTCATAAGCAGGGTTGTCCAATACAGCTTGAATCTCCTCAATTGCTTTTAGACCAACCAGGGCGGCCAGCGCCTTGCTCTCACGCTTGAAATGCCGCGCCATCACATCTTCTTGCTCTCTTATAGGACTACATACGCTTTGAGGATTGTATCCGATAGTGAATATGCTAGTCTGTTGCCGGAGTCTGTCCATCAGTAATGCTTGAGGGTCGCATCGTAGCTCATTCAACTTTTCACGTGCCTTACATCCGTTTACATGGCTCTGAATCGCAAGCGCCACCAACCCGCTCGCAGCCGCCTTGTTCCCGATACATGCAATTGATAGAGACAAATCATCCATCTCTTGGATGCTCTGGCATTCTGCCAGCATTTTCAGGAGGGTCGCCCAGTCTCCGCTTTTTTTGGCCTCGTCCCTGGCTAAATCTTTGCTTTCTTTTGCGCCAGCATTAATCAGTGCGGTGACAACTTCAGGCTTTGCATATTTGCAGTACGCAATAGTTAACGGTGTATAACCATCACTACTCTTTTCATTGACGTTAGCACCAGCCTTGATTAATGCCCTGACAACACTACTGTTTGCCCCGTTTATCAAGGCCATCATCAGAGGCGTTATTCCATCTTCATCCTTTGTGTTTACATTTGCGTCGGTGTTTATCCGTGCTATCACAATCTCATAACTTGCGCTTTTCTTTAGCGCTCTCATTAAAGGCGTAGACCTGGGCCGCGCACGGAGATAGAACCACAGAGATATTATGCCGAGTGCACTAAATACTACCCCAACAATGCAATATGATAGTATCTCCCTCTTGTCGGACCCTCCGTTGGGGGCGTTGAAATGCATAATGCCGATTATCGCCACCACAAAGCATAGTACCCCACTCCCGATCCCAAACACCATCCCCCACACAGCGAGGGCCACTCGTGACTGTTTAGATTGATGCGTTGCTTCCATGAGTTTCGCTCCTGATAATCTGCCGGCGGCAGGGATGCAGCCTCACACAGGCACAGGCTGGATATGTGTCTCCGCTGAATTGCCTGTATTCACAACTCAATTATCTCATGAGCCTTTTCTGATAAAAATAGATAAGACCCATCTTCTTCAGTCCGGCCGGCCATTCAGGTATGAGGGGAAACGCAACCACGGAATTATCAAGAGGCGGCAGGATCGCGAGGGGAGTAAATCAGTTCCCTGGAGCAAAACCCGGTGCCAAACAAAATCTCCTCAATTTTATAATAAAGAAATAATAGCGCAAATTTCATGGTGACTATTGGAGGTCGCGATGTTCTTTCGCGAGAAACGTTGTGGTTCGTACCGATACCTGCAAATCGTCTAGAATACCTGGGGCGGCGGCAAGACCCGGCAGCGGGTCATCGGCACCCTGGGACGGGTGGAGCATCTCCAGGACGAGGGGAAGCTCGACGCGCTCCTGGAGTCGGGTGCCCGGTTCTCCCGCAACATCCTCGTGCTCAACGCCCACCGGGAGGGGAAACTCGAGGAGCAGGGAAAGTGGCGGACCGGGGGGCCGCTCGTGTTCGACCGGGTCTGGTCGGAGACGGGATGCGCGGCGGTGATCCGTAAGCGCTTAATAAACCCCATATGGAAAGAGGGGGAGGGATGGGGGAGGATGAGGCATCTTCGAGAGGAGGTGCTTCATGAATGACGGGACGATGAAGGCCAGGGCGATGTCGGGGGCGGCATGGGGCGGTGATTATTCCGAGAACGCCGGGGTGGATTTCGGCGAGGCCCGGCTGAGCCAAACGGAAGAGGAGTGGCATCCGGGGTCGCCGGTTTACGGGACGGAGGAATGCGGCCGGGTGG